>NZ_CAWNJO010000101.1:0-8670 GCF_963874835.1 Vibrio sp. V12_P9A6T4
ATATATCGACTGTGTATATTCATACGGAGGATTGGAAAAACGCTGATATATATAGTAAGAGATCTTTGAAAGTATACCAGAATCATAATTTCTCTAACTCACTCACCGAAGCTATTTTATATACTAATGCCAGTGTGATAGATACAGCGTTAGGACGTGAAGAATCTCAGCAGCGCAATGTTGAACTTGCTTTTGATAGAGCGATGAAAACAGGTTCTAAACAGTTGCAGTTTAAGACTATGGTTAACTTAGCCGATAATTTATTAAATCAAGGTGAGACAGAAGATGCCTTAGATATTATGATTCGATGTTTATCTCTTGCTAGGGAAGAGTCTAATCCCTTATTTACCGCATACTGTCAAGAGAGTTTAGCGGAAGTCTATCTTGCAAAAACTCAGTTAGAATTGGCCATCTTGAGCGCCAAAGAAGCGGTAGGAATTTATACAGATCACAATAATGTGCCAAGAATAATATATGCTACTGATATTCTTTCAAGAATTTATGAGCAGAAAGGTCGATATGATGAAGCATTGTTTGAATATAAGAAAATGGCAACATTAGAAAAAAAACTTATCCTTCAGTCTAGAGAAAAAGAGGCATTGAGTCTAAAAAATCAATTTGACAGAAAACTCGACGAACAAGAATTATTGCTATTAAGTGCTAAGAACGATATACAGAAGTTACAGATACAAGCTCAGGAATTTAGGGAATGGTTGTATTTTTTATTATTTATTATTATTAGCTTTGTATCTTTAATTAGTTATCGAAAGTATAAAAAATTTAAAATCAAACACTCAACTTTACAGCAGGATCATGCAAAGTTAGAAGTTGAATCTACACATGACCCACTCACGGATTTGTATAACCGAAGATATCTTGATACTTGGTTTTCTTATCAGGAAGAAACAACTAATAATAAACCACATTTATTAGCCATAATTGATGTCGATTATTTCAAAAAAATAAATGATCAGTATGGTCATGAGGCGGGGGATGAAGTGTTAAGGGCATTATCTACCATTCTGAAACAGCAGCTTCGACCTGAAGATCTACTTATGAGGTGGGGAGGTGAAGAGTTTGTGATGATCATTAGTACACCAGAAGCTCATATTAAAGAAGTCTTGGAGAGAATTCGTGCTCAAGTCGAACAAACATCATTTTACTGGGCAGGGCAGCGGGTTCCTGTAACTGTTTCCATTGGAGCAATTGCTGAGAAGTCGGTGTCTAAGTTGGCGTTGTCGTGGCAGAGTGCAATGGAGAGTGCAGACCAAGCGTTATACCAAGCGAAGTCAGAAGGAAGGAATCGATTCATTGTAAATGATAGTTATCAGTGATTGAAAAGCCACCTAATGAGGTGGCTTTGATATTTTATTCGTGGTGCTGTTAGTCTCGAAAATTGTCATATTGGAATGGCTGGCCCATATCCGATTCACGCATTAGAGCGATCACTGATTGTAAATCATCTCTCTTTTTACCCGTTACTCTTACTTTTTCACCTTGAATGGATGCTTGGACTTTGAGCTTGGCATCCTTAATGGCTTTTACCACTTTCTTTGAGGTTAACGGGTCCAGTCCTTGTTTAAATTGGACATCTTTAAACCAGCGCTTGCCGGAATGTACAGAATCTTTCGCTTCCATCGCTTTGGCATCAACACCTCGTTTCGCGAGGTTGCCACGTAAAATATCCATCATTTGACCCAATTGAAAATCATCTTCTGCAGACAGTTTTACAACTTCATCTTTGAGTTCAAATCCAGCTTCTACATTACGAAAATCAAAACGAGTAGAAAGCTCTCGGTTTGCATTATCGACAGCATTACGAAGTTCAACAGTATCGACTTCTGAAACGATATCAAAAGAAGGCATGGTGTTTCCTTATCTATTGCTTAGTATTTATTTTAAGTTACGGCGGTCAGTGATCGCTTGTGCCAGCATATCCAGCATAGTTGCTGTGTCATCCCATCCTAAGCATGGATCGGTAATCGATTGACCATAGGTGAGGTTATTTAAGTCATGCATTGGCTGATTACCTTCGATAATGAAGCTTTCAGCCATAATACCAGCAACGAAATCCTTACCTGTACGTATTTGTGTGCAGATGTCGGCCGTTACATCTATCTGTTTTCTATGCTGCTTTTGGCAATTCGCGTGGCTAAAATCTACGATGAGGCGCGGGGCTAAGCCGAATTCGATCAGTTGCTCGCAGGCTGCAGATACGGAGTCAGCGTCATAGTTTGTCCCTGTATCACCACCGCGTAAAATAACATGGCCAAAGGGGTTACCACTGGTACGATAAACGGTCATACGGCCATTTTTATCCGGTGAGTAAAAGTAATGCGATGCTTGGGCCGCTCGAATGGCATCAATAGCAATTTTGATGTTGCCATTCGTGCCATTTTTAAAACCGACAGGGCACGACAGTGCAGACGCCATTTCTCGGTGTATCTGAGATTCCGTAGTACGCGCACCAATAGCTCCCCACGTGATGAGATCTGCGATGTATTGCCCGGTGATCATGTCTAAAAATTCAGTCGCAGTAGCAAGGCCTAGCTTGTTGATATCTAATAATAATTTCCGTGCTTTATTGAGCCCTGTTTCCAGTGCATATGAACCATCCAGATTGGGATCCGTAATCAAACCTTTCCAGCCCACAACGGTGCGTGGTTTCTCGAAATAGGTACGCATGACGATAAACAGTTCATTTTTATATTGGTCTTGGATCGCACTCAAACGTTGAGCGTAATCCATTGCGGCTTCAGTGTCGTGTACTGAACACGGACCGACAATGACTAACAAGCGATCATCGTGACCAGTCAGAATATTTTCAATTTGACGGCGTGAGTTTGCGATGCGCTCTGCTACGTCGTCTGTGATCGGATGCGCATTTCCAAGCTCTGCCGGAGTCGGCATTGGGCCCAAGGCTTGAGTTCTTAATTCATCTGTTTTTAATGGCATGGTAAAGCCTGTACTCTTATTGCGAAGCGGTAAAGATAACGGAATTGGCTATAGGAATAAACTCCAAAACGGAAAACTTATTGCTTATCATCTGTAAGATGAAATTTTATTCATAAATTTGTCATAAATATTTACTTTTACTTGAATTAATACTCGGCTATGGGTATTTTCCTGAGCAAGATAATTAAAAATGTAGGGAGTAATGAATGAGTTTGGCACAACATGATACGATCCACCCTCAGTTGATCTTAGGTGATGCCCTTCCAGCGGCAATTGAATCAAGTGGAAATGCCCAGCATTTGTATGTATCGCTGTCCGACATTATTTTAGATTCGTTGTTTTATCATCCTTCGATTGAGCAACATTTTGCGAATCTAACTGAACTTGAGCAAGGCTCTTTGCAATCCATTCTTGATGACAAAGCGGTGGCGGAGCATTTTACGTCAACCATTGTTGATAGAGTCGTGGCAGCGGTTCAAAAAAATCACACTACGATTCGTGTCTGTTTGAGTGATGCAGATAGTTACACTTATAAAGCGTTGATCGGTGGAAGTGTTGAAACGGATGAAATTAACCCAGCGATGGGAGTGCGTGGCGTATCGCGTTTTTCTTCCAACCAGTATGCGAAAGCGTTTAGTTATGAATGCGCTGTGATCAAAGCATTGCGCAAGCAAGGATTGAACATCGAAATTGTGGTGCCATTTGTTCGAACATTAAGTGATGCGGCTACGATCATTGACCGTCTGGCAGAGCAGTCTTTACCTCGGAGTTTAGATGGTTTGAAAGTGCTTTATTCTTGCGATGTTCCATCAGCGGCATTGTTGGCAGAGCGTTTGATGCACTATTTTGATGGTGTGGTGATCAACATCGATAACTTAACACAATACACCTTAGGCATTGATAAAGAGAATCCCGAACTTTCCCATTTGTTTAATCCAGAGAGTGAGGCGGTCATCACGCTGCTCGATTTAGCATCAAAAGCGGCACGTCATGCGAATAAGCCGATTTTGGTCGTTACCCAAGCACTCGCAAGCTATCCAAAGCTACAGGAGCACTTAGCTGAAAGTGTTCAGGCTGATGTTGTGGTAAAAATGTAATGATCTGATTTGGGCGCAGAATAGCTGCGCTCAACCCTAACTTTTTGTAACAACTCATTGACATTTCGCGGCGTATACCTTGAACTGGTCCGACAACCATATTGAAAAGGTCAAGCCTCATGCTCTCCCCATTAACAAAAGCGAATCTTTACTTAAATCTGTTTGGTTTTTTAAAAGTGCCACTGATTTGGTCCTGCAGGCCAAAGATTTTAGTGCTAAACGAACGCTCTGTAGAAATTCGAATTCCACTTAAACGTCGCAATAAAAATCATTTAAATAGTATGTATTTTGGTGTGTTAGCCGTTGGTGCAGACGTAGCGGGCGGTTTTATGGCAATGCATAAAGCACAACAGCGTGGCTCCAAAGTATCGTTGGCGTTTAAAGCAGTCAGTGCGGAGTTTTTAAAAAGGCCGGAGGCGGATGTTCATTTTCATTGCTATGATGGTCAGCTAATAGACAGTATGCTTGATGAAACTATCGCGACCGGAGAGCGGGTCAATCAGACAGTAAAGATCATTGCAACCTGTCCTTCGCTGCATGGTGACGAGCCTATGGCGGAGTTTCATCTTACTTTATCGTTAAAGCGTATTGGTAAATAAGGCCGAATTAGAGACTACTCGCTTAATTCTATCGGTTCAATGTCGACAATCTTATTTCTATTTAAAACAATTTTCCAACGGTAGTAGCGGGGCTCTTCTTTATGGTTATCTTCTTTGATAATCAAGTTGAGCAAGTGCCGTTTTTCTACGGTTTCTCGACTCACTTGACCACCACTTAACTGATAAATGCGATTAGAGCCTTTGTCCATCAAACGGGTAATCGGGCGTAGGTCAATGTGTAAAGTTTCGCGTGTTTCCTCATAGCCACTCATGAAGCGTGAAGTTGACATGGCCGTTTCTGAGCGATAGTGAAGTACCTGTTCCTCCCTTTGAACAATGCGTTTCTTTCGAATTGTTTTGATTCTGTCTGGTAATTTACTCAGGTTGGTATAATCAAGCCATTCAATTTTGTAACCTACAGATTTTCCGGTCGTTGGGTCTATGTAACGACGCTTCCATTTAGGTTTTCCTTTACGGATCCAGCGCCACAGCATATCGCGTAAGTCATCTTTAAAAATCTCGCGTAATGCATAAACAAACGACATAGCGATAATAAAAGAGGCGGTGATTTCCCCCCAATAGTCGCGAGCTGTAATGGCGATGACGGTGACAAACAGCATCACAAGCCCAGTCGCGATGCCTTTTACGGCACGCTTCATGTTATTACCTAAAGAGGTGACGTGTTCATTAAGCACAATGGGATGCTCGATTAAACGGCGTAGTAGGCGCATCTTGTTACTCAGCCGAGTGATGTCTTCCCCTGCCTTTGCTGAGTTGTAATTGTTAAGTTTACGATGTGCCTGTTCTTTTTCAACCAGTGTAATTAGACGCTCTTTGATGGTTTTATATTCACCATCGCGGTTCATGTGTGCGACTAGGGAAAGAAACTTTTGTTCAGTATACCAAGATAAATAGTTATCAATATTGGCGTAATAGCGTTTTAAGCTCTCTTCATAAGGAATGCTGCGGCGCAATCTTTTCAAAATATCTAAAGAGAGTTCAATGACACTATCAACTTCATCTGATGTGACGGTGTCACTCGTCGTGTTGAGTTGCACTACAGCTTTATCTAGAGCGATAACATACTGATAAGCAAATAAACTCAAACTGACTCGATACTGAGTAGAAGAGAGATGGCCTCGTTGTGCAAGTCGGCTGTGCACTAAGGGCAGTAACGTTTTATCACTGTAATACGCACGCTCTTGGTGGATGAAGCTATAGTAAAAGTCAGATTCAGGAAGTATTTCGGGTGTTAGACCTAAATCACCGGGAATGAATAGGTAAATGTCTAGATCAAGTTCTTTGCTCTGAGACATGGCATGTGAAATTTTAAGCGTGATGGTATCTTGCTTATCGACATTAACCAAAGAAAGCTCCTGAAAAAATGCTTATTTTTCCCTTGAATGCAGGAAAGGATAACAGAGATCACGTATAATCTCTGCAAAATTGAGGTGAGACATAGTAAATGATTAACGTTGGTCAAATAAACAGTTTAGAAGTCGTAAAGATTGCTGATTTCGGCGTATTTTTGGATGCTGAAGATTTTGGAACCACTTTACTGCCTAAACGATTTACCCCAGATGGGGTTGAATTGGGGCAGAAAATAGACGTATTTTTGTATTTCGATTCAGACAATCAACTTGCCGCGACGACTGAAAAACCGATTGCAAAAGTAGGCGAGTGGGGATTGATGAAAGTTCAGGGTGTGAATAGCACTGGTGTTTTTGTTGATTGGGGTCTGAAGGGTAAAGATTTATTGGTGCCTTACAGCGAACAGCGTGCTCGTTTTAAAGAAGGACAAACGATTTTAGTGTATGTCTACACCGATAAGGCTTCCGGCCGCATCGTAGGCACAACTAAATTCAACAAGTGGCTGGACAAAACCCCTGCAAACTATACGCAGAATCAGCAAGTTGATCTATTAATTGCAGAACACTCAGAACTCGGATACAAGGCCATCATCAATGGCGAGCACTGGGGGATGATTTTCCCATCAGATGTGTTTGGTAAGTTGTTTATTGGTAAGACCTTAAAAGGCTACATCAAAAATATCCGTGAAGATGGAAAAATTGACCTAGCTCTGCAAAAAATTGGCGTAGCAAAAATGGATGAGCTAAGCACTAAGATCATAGAGTTACTTGAGAAAAAGGGTGGTTTTCTTCCATTAAGTGATAAATCGACACCAGAAGCTATTTTTTCGATGTTCCGTACCAGTAAGGGAACCTTTAAGAAGAGTATTGGTGGTTTGTACAAGCAGGGAAAAATTACCATTGGGGAAGATGGAATTCATCTTGTATAGCTGAGGCGTCCACCTCCTGTTGCAATTTATTTTCCTTGACGATAAAAAAAGGCCCAAAACTTTTCCGTTTTTGGGCCTAGGGGAATGGCTCATTTGAGCCTACGCTAATCATTAAAATAGTCGTACTTATGCTTCCCTGTAAGTATAGTTGTTATCGCTAGAAGTGCGCGTGTTTTCTAGATTTTTGTCCTATTTTGGGGCGTGTTAAAACAAATTTTTATCTTTAACGAGTTCTCTTGGTAAACCATTTTTTATGCGGTTTCCTACCCATTTCCCTAGGCCAATCACATCGTTACCGAGCTTAACCAGTACTTCGCCAGTGCCAGTTTGTAGTGCTGGTCTGACATCTCTGCCCATGTACCAATCTCGCGCTTCTTCAATCGATAGTGTGATACAGTTTGATTCGTTACCAGTCGCTAACGATGTAGCGACTTGATGTTGCCAGCGATAACCTTTTTTATGTGTTTCAGCGATTTTTATCCCCATGCGAGAGAAGCGGAATTTGCCGAGCATAGGTTCCAGTGCGTTTGGAAATAACCATACATCATTATCACGCAGCCAGATACTGGTATCATCGGGGATCACAACTTCAAACGTTTTCATGAGTTGATCCGCGATCTCTTGTGTGAGTTTAAGGTTGGCTTTCGCAAAAGGAAATTGACCTAAGCGTTTGTTGACTTCAGGGTGGGGTACAGAGCTAAGTTTACGGATTTTTGCAACAAAAAAACCTTCACAATCATAAGTTTGAGGGAATATATGCAAGAACCCTTCGTCTGTAATCGCTGCTTTTGCATCCTCAAACAATGAGCTAAGGGAAACAAATTCAACTGATTGTGGATATTTTTCTTTTAGATGCAAGCACACTTGTTGGTTCTCTTCTGTGCTCAATGTACAGGTTGAGTAGACCATCACACCGCCGGGCTTTAAAGCTTGAAACGCACTTTCAATCAAATCTTTTTGTGTTGTGGAAATCGACAATACAGATTCTTTGCTCCAGTTTTTCATCGCATCAGGATCTTTACGGATGGTACCTTCTCCTGAGCATGGCGCATCTATTAACACCGCATCAAATTGTTCCGGTAACCAACCGCCAAAGACTCGACCATCAAAATTGCTCAGTGCACTGTTACGTACACCGCAGCGTTCGATATTAGCATGCAGCACTTTAACACGGCTGGCTGAAAATTCGTTGGCGACTAATACGCCTTCATTTTCCATACACGCCGCAATTTGCGTTGTTTTTGAACCCGGAGCCGCCGCCATGTCGAGTACTGAATTGAACGATTCGCCACCAGTGAAAAGAGCGGATACTGGCATCATAGAACTGGCTTCTTGAATGTAAAAAAGACCTGCCATATGTTCGGCGGTATTACCTAAAGGTACGACAGACTCATCGGCTTCAATCCAAAAACCCGTATTACACCAAGGCACTGGTGATAAAGCCCACCCTTTTTCTACGGCGCGTTGACAAAAACTATCGACAGAGATTTTTAGCGTGTTGACTCGGATACTTTTACGCAAAGGACGCTGGCAAGCTGCAATAAAATCACTCATCGTTAGATGTGTGGGCAGTATCGCTTCAATTGTCGCAAGAAAAGGTTCAGGTAGGGTTATATTGGCGTGCAAAGCAGTATCTCGTCTGGGAGTTGAGGCCGGATTATATAAGAATCGTGATGAGATCAAAATAATAAAAAATGCAGCCGATCAGCTGCATTTTATT
>NZ_CAWNJO010000102.1:0-8654 GCF_963874835.1 Vibrio sp. V12_P9A6T4
TGAACAACGCCACCACCCAACTTAACGCATTGTACCGTAAACACTAAATTTGAAGTAGAAGCAAAAATGCCAAGCGTTGTGAATCCCTCTTAAATTGCTTGTTATATGCAAATTTTCAACCCAAACACCAAAGCCAATATGACTATTGATGATAGACTAAATCAATAGCCTATTTTGTGAAGTAACATAATGAAAGACTGCAACCAGTGTGGAAAATGCTGTATCAAGTATGGCGATGGGGATTTAGCTGCCACACAAGAAGAAATAGACTTATGGGAGCTATTTAACCCAGACATTTTTGAGTATGTGAAAGATGGAAAAATCTGGTTTGATCCAGAAACAAGAAAACAATTACACCGTTGCCCGTTTTTAGAACTAGCACCGAAAGCCAAAGCTGAAGAAAAAGATAAATACACCTGTAGCATTTACCTCGACCGGCCAGAAGATTGCCGACACTACCCTAGCCTGATCAACGAAATGGTTCGGGATGAATGTGAAATGATCGAAGTTGTTGACCTCGTAAACCCCAAAAAAGCTCAGAAGCAACTAGACAAGCTAATGAGTTCAAGCCGACCATCGAGCTATTCATAATGCTGATTTTTGCACTTGCATATAACGCCCGCTTAAGGGGCAGACAACGCTACTACCAACTTACCGCATGACACCGTAATCACCGAAACCAACGCATAGTAAAAATGCCGCGCGTTGGCTGTCCCTCTTGAAGCGTTTGTTAGCTAATTTACTACAACGATTGTTTTTGCCAGCTTGTCACCTAACCTCTGTCTTCTTTTGCCAAGAATAAAGACCGCGTCGATCATACCAATTATTGGTGTCAGAAGGTTACGAAAAAATGACTGAGGGAAACTACAACTTTTTCCTGTAACCGAATCTATAACTGAGATCCCTAGTAGTTTCTTACCGAGACTTTGCCCTTTAGGTAAACCGTCAGAAAGTAGAAAATATAAAGCAGCCGCCGAAAATGCTATTAAGCTTGATGAAGCTTGGGATAAACCAATTAAAGTACTGAGCCAAAGAAAGAAAATGAATATTGTGGCACTTATTGCACCATCAATGATTTGCCCTAGATAACGAAGACCCGGGCTTGCCAGCCTATGTGATTCAATGATCGAATCTCTATCTATTTCCACTTACTTTTCCTCCATGCGAGTTAGATGTCGAATAAATTTGCTAACGCCGCGTTAAGGGGCAGCCAACGCCACTAAAAACTTAATGCATAACACCGTAATCACAAAAACCAACGCATAATAAAAATGCCACGCGTTGGGTGTCCCTCTTTAACGCCTTGTTAGGCATTGATCTTTTTTGCTTAGGGTGTGTACATATGAACACACCGATAGTATAATCATTAAAATTTTTAAATAGATTGAGAGGTACCCACTAATTTCTAAGCTTCATCATAACAAAGAGATTGATGCAGTTATTAGATTCGCAATGCAAAATGGATATGAAGTTAAAAAAGCTTCTGGGCGCGCTCATATCTGGGGACGGTTGATACTACGAAAAGATGGCATGGTTATACATTCTATTAGAATAGCATCTACACCACGTAACCCAGAGGAGTGTGCAAAAAGAATGCTTAGATGTGTCCAAGTGAGCTAAAACTCAGCGATAATTATAATTGTAGATACGAGAGAGCCTCAAGGTTTGAGGCTCTAGATGATGAAAGCCTAACAAACGGCTCAAGAGGGATTGCCAACGCGTGGCGACTTTAGTGCAAAATTGAAGTTCAGTGTTTACGGCGTGTTTTTTGAGTTCGGCAGTGCGTTGTCAACCCCTTAGCCGGGCGTTAGGTTTATTAAGAAATTAGTGGGTGCTCTGAGGAAATATGTACAGTTCTATATATGAGATAAAATTAATCGTAAAATCGAAAACACATAGTACTAGTCGGTTGAGCGATGAAGCCATTGATGACATAGCTGATGAGCTAATGTCTCTGGATAACGTACATGATGTCATTGTAGAACAGCACAAAAATGCCTTAAGTGTATCTTTTTTAATTAACAAAAATGAGCTATACAACTCTTGCGTTGAAAAAATAAAGAAAATCGAGTCACTTCAGTGTTGTGAGTTAGAAGTGATTTCAATTGACTCACCTTATTACGTAAACCTAAGTGAATCAGCGGTGGCGGCTGGTTTAACTAAGTCTGCTATGAGCAACTTTTATCAAGGTTTAAGAGGAGATGGCAACTTCCCTTCTCCCTCTATGAAAGTGTCAAATAAAAACCCTTTATGGTACTGGTCCGATATATCAAAGTGGCTAGTTGACAACGAGAAAGTTCCATATGAAGTACTAGATTCCGCAAAAACGATACATAATCTAAATCTCGCACTTCAAATTAGGAAAAATAGCGCACTGAACGATATCAATAAAGCACTTACAGATATAATGAAAGATGCCTAACGCCCGGCTAAGGGGTTGACAACGCACTGCCGAACTCAAAAAACACCCCGAAAACACTGAACTTCAATTTTGTACTAAAGCCGCCACGCGTTGGCAATCCCTCTTGAGCCGTTTGTTAGGCCAACCGATTGACAACAATACTTTCAAAACCAAAGAACGAGCTTTTTGCAAACTTAAAACAAACTAACCCATTCATTTATAAACCAAAACCCTAAATCAGCAAAGAAACAAAAAATTCAAATTAAGCGATTTGGAAGAAAAGTAACGAGCGTAGCATGCTCGGCGGACGTTTGGATGCCGAAGGTTATTTTGCCGCTAAACTCACAACGAAAAGCAACTCAACGCGATCAAGAAACAACAAATATGTGATGATTGTTTATTGCTTAACTTAAGCCAGAAAACATGGAATTTACCGCTCAATTCCAACTCGATTTAGCTGATAAAAACTCACCTTGCCTAACGCCCGGTTAAGGGGCTGACAACGCAAAACACTGAACTCAAAATAACAACCGTAATCACAAAGGCCGATTTGAACAAAAACCGCCACGCGTTGGCAGTCCCTCTTTAACCGCTTGTTATGCAAATTCAATAAGATAAACTGACTTTACACGACCAAAAACCACAATTGCAATGGTTGAGTGATTCAAGAATCCAACCAAGTAAGAGCCATGATAAATAAGCCGCCAAAACAAAGTCCACCTTTCAGCTACAAACCAAGCGTTTGTGTCAGGAAAACTCAACGAGCGAAAACTTCAGCAAGTACAAAACGCTTGATAACCTTGCCCTTTCCACACTTTGCGCCCGCGGAATTGGCAGCAAGCCAACGCTAAAAATGATTGAGGCAAACAAAGAACCTTGCCTGTTTTACGGCTTGAGTAAACCACGAATTTTAGGGTAAAAATGCTCATTTGCCGACAACGCAAAACGAATGGCCGGAGAAATCTAAAAAGATTGAATCCCTAAATTTACCAGAGTTGCATAACGCCGCATTAAGTGGTGAGCAACGCAGACCACCCTACCTAAACCATTGTGCCGTAAACACTAAATTCAAAGCAAACCAAAAATGCTAAGCGTTGAGAATCCGTCTTGAATGCTTTGTTATACCTTGGTACCGTTACACGATAATAAACAATAGCTTAAAGGGATTGGCTTTGAATTTTAGCGACTTAACTGACAACTGCATATTCAGGTATCGTTTTTTCAATGAAAACACGTTATCTGAAATTTTGAATTGTTCAATGTGGCATGCATCTTTAGATAGTTTAAACGACCCATATGAACTCCCGTTTTTTTTCGATTGGTCGTGTTTTGACAAAGAAGATCTCGATAAGTCATTGGCATTGATAAACAAACAGTTGCTTCTATTCGATCCAATAGAAAAATTAATATCTCATTTGGTTAATAATAAGCAGAAAGAAGCTGAAGACTTCATGCGGATGACTCTGCAAACTGCGATAACACACCTTGAGCAGGGATACCGTAGCTCGCTAGTTACATGCTGTAGTCAGGAACCTTCAGATGCGTTGATGTGGTCACATTATGCTGATGGCATGCGAGGTATCTGTATAGCCTATGATGTAGATAAACTCCAAAATTCTAAACACTATGAGCTACTTGCCCATGTCAATTACGAAGACAAAGCAACTTTATTCACTTATAAAGACTTTGACTTAGTTAAACCAGACCCTAATGACAACAGATATGTGCACAATTACTCTGAAGGTCAAACTATGTCAGTTTCTAAGAAACAGCTAGTAATACGCAACGTCGACCATATATTCCAGAAACATAGCCGCTGGAAATATGAAAAGGAAATTAGAAATGTAATTATTAGCCCAGAAGGTGAACCGAATGGTATGTTAGTCCCTTTTGATAAGCATGCCATAAAGGCAATTGTATATGGCTCAAAGTTGGCTTCTACTAGCCTAAGTATTCTTAAGCTTGTATGCAACGAGCGAGGTATTCCACTCTTTAAAGCTTGCCCTAAAAGAGACGATTTCACCGTTACTATTGAATAATACAAAAGAGGTATAACGCCCGGCTAAGGGGTTGACAACGCACCACCGAACTCAAAAAACACACTGTAAACACTGAGCTTCAATTTTGTACTAAAGCCGCCACGCGTTGGCAATCCCTCTTGAGCCGTTTGTTATATGCGTGTTAGTTTCTAGAACGTAACAAGTTTATTAAAGAATCAACAGATATTGGAGGATGTGTCCTATGTATTATCCCATGACAGTTAGGGCACAATGGCTTTAGGTCTTTAATCGGATCAACGGAATACTCTTTTTTGATCTCAGCAAGCGAAACCTCATGATGCACATGAATAAAGCCCCTTCCTATGTCTCCATAAACTTCCTGAAAGTCAAATTTACAGACATAACATTTACATCCATAGTGCAATATACATTTAGCTCTAGCATCTGGGTTGCGTTCGTAAGCATTTACCGAGATCTCTTTTGTTGCCCCTTCAATATACGTTTCTGGATGAACGACTTCTTCTATTGAAGTTATATCAACGCTTTCAGAGTAATTTAATGCATACCAAAGTCCATCGACTCCGGCTAAATGTTTCTCCTCAAGAATCCAATCAAAACTTTTAATTTTGGCTGTTCCTGTTTCAGTTTGGTCATACTGCATAGGAAAGGTTTTTAGGTGATAACCATTATTTTGAATCAGCGATATATGCTCTAGGGACTGCTTTCTTCCTGGCCCTTTCCAACTTTCATCAAAAATTAGGCCGTCTTTATGGACATCCCAATGGCCAAAAACCACAAACCTTTCTTCGTGATTAACAAACGACCAGCTCCAATTCCAATTGCTGCAAGTAGCACCAACAGACTCCATAAATTTTTTTCTACTCATTTTGAACTACCTAATTGATGGAAGCATATAACGCCCGCTTAAGGGGCAGACAACGCCATTACCAACTTCCTGCATAACACCGTAATCACAAAAAACAACGCATAGTAAAAATGCCGCGCGTTGGCTGTCCCTCTTGAAGCGTTTGTTATGTGCTATTTTTCAACATCGTAAGCTGCTGCTGCGCTCTTTAGTTGTTGAATGTCTGATGCACATAGATATCGCTTTAAGGCTTCAAACTTCTCTGTGGGCCAATTATAGATTTGCATTTTCAACAGTTCGGCAATTACCGATTCGTCAAAACGATATTTGACTAATTTGGCAGGCGTGCCACCAACAACACTATAAGGGGCAACATCTTTAGTTACCACGCTATTTGCAGCAACTATGGCTCCTTCTCCGATTGTCACACCAGGCATAACCATTGATCTCATCCCAAGCCATGCACCATCATGAATAAAGGTATCATCTTTGCCTATATACGCTTCATCAATGTAGTCCATAAATGGATATAAACAGAACCAATCCGCCCTATGGGTATGATTACCACCCATTAAGATAACTGCCTCTGCGCCGATGCAAACGTAAGCACCAATATGGAGTTTATCGATTTCCCACCTAGGTTCCCATTCACGACTCACTTCATCACCATGAAGATACCGAACAACAGATTCCTCAAATCCATTGTCCCAGCAGTCACTGTAATAACTATGTGTGCCTTTGATAGAAATATTAGGGTTAGTTACTACCTCATGGAGTAACTGAAATTTTGACCAATGCTTTTTGTGCATACTAAACCTCAAGCTAATGTTAAATAATAAGAATTATTGAAATAACACTATGCCGTCAGTGAATGCGTGGCTGCTTTAAAAGAGGAATAAGTTTCATAAAAAACACCGTTAATTGAAAGGCGTGAATGATAGCACATAACGCCCGCTTAAGGGGCAGACAACGCTACTACCAAGCCTCCGCATAACACCGTAACCACAAAAACCAACGCATAGTAAAAATGCCGCGCGTTGGCTGTCCCTCTTGAAGCGTTTGTTATATAAATTACCACACTAGCATTTCAAAATAACACAGAACAAAAAATGCAAACGTAAGGACATATACATATGATTGTCTCAAAGCAATGAAAAAATTAATTTTTTCCTTCTTTTTTAATGCAAAAACTTGGCGCATAAACTCTCTTTCATTTTCATTATCCAGAGAGTCAATTTTATGCTCGACCAACCCAGATGCTACTGTGAAGGTAAAATGACTCCCTTCAACCTCCCACTCTTTAAACAACTTTGAAGAAAAAATGATAAAGGTTATAAAAATAGCTATTTGCTTCAGATAGTCCGGTTCGACACTCCAGATACCTAATGTAGCGAGAAAGAGCCAAATACCCTGCTTGTTGAGGTTTTTACGATAATCATCAATATAGTTACAGAACGAATCAACATACTGGTCTACACGCTCAAACTGAGTAATTTCCAAAATTTCACCATTTATATAACGCCGCGTTAAGTAGTGAGCAACGCCACCACGAAACCTAACCATACCACTGCAAACACAAAACCCGACGACAAACACTGAAAATGCCAAGCGTTGGGAATCTGTCTTAAACGCTTTGTTAGAAATGCTCCTCAGCGCCACACCCAGAACGTTCCTTGCGAAGATCATAGTGCTTATATATTTCATATAAACTCCAATGCAAGAAAGCGAATACGAGCATTATCCAACACCATGGTACAGCAGCTAAAAACCAGTTTTCCAACGCATTGAGACTTATACTTATTAAGTTGGTTGAATACTCAGCGGCCCGCAAGTTTGCCTGGGCCATTGCTACTTCTTTGATTGTTCCTATTTGGTGCATTTTATATAAGTTAACTTCAGACGCAGCCAGTTCAAGCTGCGTTTGCGCTTGGATATCCAGCGGAAGTAAGGTAAACAGTTTAGCCGCATAACCAGAAACAGCGGCTACCGCAATTATACCTAGACCTTTGAACAGCAAGATATGAATAGCTCTGCTGGACATGACCGCTCGCCAAAATATACTTGATAATTCGAATAATTCTTTCTTAATACTGCCCATTTCACACTCATTACTAGATGGAATTTCTAACGCCTTGTTAAGGGGTGAGCAACGCAATACCAAAGCCGCTGCATACCACTTAAACACTAAACTCAACGCATAGTAAAAACACCACGCGTTGCGAATCCCTCTTAAACAATTTGTTAGGCTAATTTTTCAACGCTTGCGCTTTATGCAATTCAAGGGCTTTTTTACGCCCATTCTCGCTCAAAGACACTAGGTTCTCGTCATAGCAATTTACGTCAAGCAAGCCTTTTTCTTTTAAAGTCCTACATACATCGAGTAACTCTAACTTACTAAAAGTGGCTGAATTATAGTTAATATTGTCTAGGTCCATTGTTTTATCAGCCAACTTTCCAAGCTCAAAAACAAAGCTCAGTTCAAAATTAGTAAGACTCTGAGAGAGACTATTTTGCGTTTTCGTTGTTATGAAACTAACAATTCCCTCTCTTATCGCTCGTAATCCCCAAAACAAAAGCAAACAGCCAGAAAACACGACTACACCGAGTATTCCTGTAGCCCAATTTTTTGGAAGTGCTTCTAACGTATCAGGGAAAAAAGTAGGAACAAAAAGCAACGATATACCTGTGATAAAGCACGCTCCAGTTAGAGTTTTAGATACAGTAATATCCTTAAAAATTTCCGAAATCCAGTTCACTCAATACCTCAAATTTATGTTATTAGCCTAACGCCCGGCTAAGGGGTTGACAACGCACCGCCGAACTCAAAAAACACACTGTAAACACTGAACTTCAATTTTGCACTAAAACCGCCACGCGTTGGCAATCCCTCTTGAGCCATTTATTATGCAAATTCAATGAGATAAACTAACTTTACACGACCAAAAGCCACAATTGCAATGGTTGAGTGATTCAAGAACCAACCCAAGTAGGAGCCGAGATAAATAAGCCGCCAAAACAAAGTCCACCGTTCAACAACAAACCAAGCTTTTGAATGAGACAAACCCTACAAGCAAGACTTTAAGCAAGTGCAAAATGCTCGATTAACTTGCCCTTTCCGCACTTTGCGCACGCTGAATTGGCAACAAACCAGCACCAAAACTCATTGAGGCAAACAAAGAACTTTGCCTGTTTTACGGCTTGAGTTAACCACGAATTTTAGGGTAAAAAAGCTCATTTGACGACAACACAAAACGAATGGCCGGAGAAGTCCCAAAGATTGAACCCCTAAATTTACCTGAGTTGCATAACGCCCGGCTAAGGGGTTGACAACGCACCGCCGAACTTAAAAAACACACTGTAAACACTGAACTTCAATTTTGCACTAAAG
>NZ_CAWNJO010000103.1:0-8207 GCF_963874835.1 Vibrio sp. V12_P9A6T4
GTGATAGCCGCTCTAATGCTGGAACTAAGGTCAGTGAGTAAAAGGTGTGATGATGGCCAATATCGCCTTTACTGAACTGGCGCACAATGCCGTGCACGCGCTGCACGACAAGGCCATCACGCAACATCTCAAGCTGAGCGGTTTTGTCCACCAGCTCCAACGCCGTTAAACCAGATTGGCGACTGGCCAGTTTTATCTCATAGCGAAAACCGTAGCAGCGCAGGCCCGCTTGCGCGCTATCAGACAGCGATTCCACACCTTGGTATTCACGCACCACTAACGTGTCGTCTGCCAAACCCTCCACGGTGAGCCTAAAACTTAACCTTGCCATCTTTTTCCCTTCCACATTTGAATGTCGAAAAACCTTAAGCTCAATACATAACTAGGCTACGTACTGAGCTTAAGGTTTTGGTGTGGGCCACTCACCCCAAGGACATGAAACACGAGTGAGCGACCCAAAAACTAAGCGTGATTACGCTTCAACAGGCTTGCGCCAGTCGTCAGAGCCTGAAGTACCCGCATTCACGTGATCCCACAGGATTTTACGGTAAGACATAGAAACCGTAACATTTTGTGTGAAGTCGCCGTTCGCTGGATCTTGGCAGTGTGGCATTTCACAGTGAATGTCCACGATAGACGCGCTTTCGAGTGTAGTAGTGAAGAAGTTCTCTTGCTTACCTTCGATAGAAGTGCGGTACCATTTTAGCTCAACCGATTTCATCTTCTCGCCAGACGCCAGTGCGTTATAAAGAAGAGGAACCGCTTTGTTTAGCGCTACGGTGAATTTAAATGGTTTGTGAACACGTTGACCAGAAGGCTGACCTGATTGTGGATCAGTCGGTACAGTTACAACGTGGTCAAATTGTTGAACCAACATTTGGTCTTCATGACCTTCAACGAACGCATCACCGATTGAATCAGTAGACAGAGCACCAGCAGTGATCAGGCCCTGAGTTTCGCCTTCGATAGAGATATAACATGGAGTTGGCATTGCAAATTCCTTACTTTAATGATGAATGGTATGAAACAAGTTCACTCGTCATAGAGCAAAGTCAGTGCCAACTCTATTGCTATTTAAAATCAAACACTTATATTGCAGACATTTTAAATTGAGCAAAAAACTGCCCAGCATGAGCAAGATATTGCTTCGATGGGTAAAAACTTACCCTCATTCTGAGACAGCCAGATGTAAAAATCCCGATTCACACTGTAAATCGGGATTTTGATGTTGAGACTTCACAAGGAACCATTCAACTCATTAAATTGCAATGGGGTTGACAACTATACCCTTGTCTCTAGCTTATAGTAGAGAGTTGCCAGTGGCGGTACACAGACCAAAATAGATTGATCTAAACCCTCACTCTCAACGTTTTCCGTCAGTACACGGTTTTTGACTTCAAAACCGCTACCGCCATAGTGTCTATCATCTGTATTAAGCAGTAATTGATACTCACCTTTGACAGGCATACCTAAACGAAAAGCTTGGTGAGGAACAGGAGTGAAATTGGTGATAATTAAAATACGTTCACCGCAGTCACTCATGCGCTCATGCGCAAGAATGCTCGCATCGGCCGCATCTTGTAAACGCCACTCAAAGCCACGAGGCTCACTGTCTAACTCAAAAAGTGCAGGCTCGGCTTGATACATCTTATTGAGATCTCGCGTTAAATTCTGCACTCCTTGATGGCGTTCAAACTGCAATAAGAACCACTGAAGTTGGTCATCATGATTCCATTCTGCCGTTTGACCAAATTCAGTGCCCATGAAGTTGAGTTTTTTACCCGGCTGGCCATACATGTAACCCATATAAGCACGCAAGTTTGCCGTTTGTTGCCACTCATCGCCGGGCATTTTGTTGTGGATCGAACCTTTTCCATACACCACTTCATCGTGTGATAGCGACAACACATAGTTTTCACTGTGTGCATAGACTAACGGGAAGGTGATGACGTTGTGATGGTATTTACGATGAACGGGATCTTCTTTTATATAGGCCAAACTGTCATGCATCCAGCCCATATTCCATTTGAAACCAAAGCCTAAGCCGCCCATAAAGGTTGGCGCTGAAACGCCGGGAAAAGCTGTTGATTCTTCAGCAATGGTCATAGCATTCGGGAAGTGTTTGTACACTTCTTCGTTCATCCACTTTAAGGTGGCAATCGCATCGTAATTTTCTCTGCCGCCATCCACATTTGGGATCCATTGATCATGGCTGCGTGAGTAGTCGAGATAGAGCATCGAAGCAACGGCGTCTACTCGAATGCCATCGATATGGAACTGTTCAAACCAATATAACGCATTCGAGACTAAGAAACGGCGCACATGTTCGCGGCCAAGGTCGTAAATATACGAACTCCAATCTTGATGCCAACCACGGCGTGGATCAGGGTCATGGAATAAAGGAGTGCCATCAAAATTGGCTAAACCATGACTATCGGCTGGAAAATGTGCGGGAACCCAATCGAGCACCACTCCAAGACCAGCTTGGTGACATTGATCAACGAAATATTTAAAATCATCGGGCGTACCAAAACGGCTCGTTGGCGCAAATAAGCCAACAGGTTGATATCCCCAAGAACCATAAAATGGATGTTCAGAAACGGGCATAAGCTCTACATGGGTATAGCCTAAATCCACCAAATAAGGCACCAGTTGATCAGCCAGCTCACGATAATTTAAAAATTCCCCCGCCGAATTACGACGCCAAGAGCCCACGTGCAACTCATAGAAAGAGAGCGCTTGCTTGCGCTTTTCGGTGATGGGGCGAGCTTGCCACGTACTGTCTTGCCATTCATAACGCCGATGATCATACGTCACTGAAGCAAACGAAGGGTATTGCTCGGCGTAGTAACCCCAAGGATCGGCTTTGTGCGGTAACCCTTCACCATGAGGCCCTTTCAATTCAAATTTGTATTGCGTACCTTCGGGTAAGTTGGGCATGAAAATTCCCCAAATACCGTAATCAAGGCGCTGCATTGGATTACGACGTCCATCCCATTGGTTAAATGCGCCAATCAAACTGCACGCTTTTGCATGCGGTGCGTAGACTAAAAAACGGATACCTGAGATTTGTTTACCACCACGATCCATAGTTACGAACTGCGAACCCATGTGGTGATACATCGATTTCGGCGTATGTAAATCATCATATTCAGCGTATAAACCATGGTACTGATATGGGTCATCGATGAGCTGTTCGACACCTGCCCAATCGACCGCCAATTGGTAGTGGGTAAAACGTAGATCAATGTCTGATTTGAGGATGAAACCCGACTCATCTTCACGCTCAAGTAGAATGCGGGGTTGATTTTCCACCACCAGCTCAACTTTTTCGGCACCCGGCATCCAAACGCGTAGCGCACCTTGATCGGGTGCAAGGTAAGGGCCTAAAAATGAGAATGGATCTGTAAATGATGCATGGGAAAGTTGGCTATATGCCTGCTTTAGCTTTGAAAGCTTTTTTGTTTTCATATCCCTACTCCTAACCTAACTTTCTTTAAACGTATAAAAATGCCCGCTAAAATGGCGGGCATACTAGCGAGGTTCAGTGTACCGAACTCTGCTGTTACATTGAGTGACCTAGACTAAAATTCTTCATGCCATGATTAAGAAAGATAACACTAAGCCACATCAAGGTTTATTCAGTAAGTGATTATTTACTTACACTCGCTCGCACTTCCGTTAAACGTGCAGCGATGCGATTGACATTATCACGCGCAAATACTTCATCCAAATTCATTGAAAGTTTACGACGCCAGTTAGGGTACTCATTAACGGTGCCCGGAATATTAACGGGTTTATCCATTTCCAACCAATCTTCTAACTGAATACTTAACAAGGTCGATGCACCAGATGCAACGTGCAATTGCAGCGCCTCACTTAAATACGAATCCATTGGAACAAGGCTTGCGTCGCGCCCCACACCCTCAGGCAAATAACCATGCCATGCCACCGAATCCAAAATGCCTTGTTTACATTTCAAACGGTCCTCAAACAAGGCTTCGAGCTGGGCTTGATCGGGGTACAAACCAATTTCGCTCCCCATTTTGAGATCATCGCAATGCCAGAAACCACGCAACGTTGGCATATCATGTGTGCACAGTGCCGACATCGACTGAGCGGCGTAATGTTTCGGTGAGATAAAGCCGCCATCTTCTGCGGTTTCAAAGAAGAACACTTTATAAGAGTGAACACCCGCATCGGCTAAAATATCGACGATCTCATCAGGTACTGTACCCAAATCTTCGCCAATCACGCTACATTGATGGCGGTGAGATTCCAACGCTAAAATCGCGAGCATATCTTGTACTGGGTAGTAGATATAAGCACCCTTAGTGGCATTTTCACCTTTTGGTACCCACCACAAGCGCAGTAAACCAAGTACATGGTCAATGCGCAGCGCACCACAATGTTTCATATTGGCGCGCAGCAGCTTGATATAAGCATCGTAAGCGGTTGCTTGTAATACTTGTGGATTAAGCGGTGGTAAGCCCCAATTTTGACCCAGTGGTCCAAGAATATCTGGCGGTGCGCCAATGCTGGCGTCTAAAATCAAGTTACCGGCATCAGCCCAAGTTTCAGAGCCTGAATCAGCCACACCCACCGCAAGGTCGCGGTATAAGCCGACCGCCATTCCTTTTTCTTCCGCGAGTGCTTGGGCTTCATTAATTTGGCCATCAGCAATCCACTGCAAGTACATGTATAGGTGAACTTTATCTTGATTTTCTTCGATAAATTTCTGTACTGCGCTGTTTTCAAAACGACGATATTTTTCAGGGAAAACTGGCCAGCCCCATACATTCGGATCTTGGGCATGTAAATCGACATGCAGCGCATCGAATGCCGCTTGGTGCACTAAGCTCTCACCACCTTCTTCAACGAAACTCAAAAAGGCTTGTGCGCGATCGCTATTTTTATCTAAATGGCGTTTTTTAAATTCGGTGAACAGGAGTGGCAAGACACTCATTTTTAATGTTGCAACTTCGGTGTAGTTTACCCAATGCGCTTCACGTACTTTCTGAAGACGTTGTTGAAACTCCGCACTGCCTACTTTTTGCTGCGCATCCGCACTCAAAGCAAATTCAGGCACTGAACTCACGTCAATGTATAAAATATTGAGCCAACGGCGTGACGATGGGCTGTAAGGACTCGCCCCTTCCGGGTTTGCAGGAAAGAGAGAATGAATCGGGTTAAGGCCGACAAAATCGCCGCCACGAGAGGCAATATCCGCCACTAACTGTTTTAAGTCGCCAAAATCACCAATACCCCAGTTGTGCTGAGTACGCAGCGTGTAAAGCTGCACACTCGGGCCCCACAATTTTTTACCTTCAGTAATAGGTGCTTGTTTGTAACAGGCTTTTGGCGTCACTATCAGCGTGAGCTCATACGGTGTTTTACGGCGTTTCCGTGTCACCAACAGTTTGTGATATCCCCATGCCAAATCGCTTGGCAATGCAAACACTAAAGGGCCACCCTCAGCGCGTTCATCACGAACGACTTGCGATTGAAGATAGCCTTCAAGTACCTCTCCTTGTTCGGTTTCTAAGCGCCAGTTAAATTCGCTTTCACGTGCGCTGGCACCTAGATAAAGTGGCACTTCCACCGCTTCACCTTCACGAATAACGAGAACAGGATCTAATACATCTTTCTTATGTTTCTTTTCTGCTGATTTCAGCAGCGTTTCATCATTGGTTGTGTCATAGCCCAAAGACGCCAATAAGCGGATAATGGTTTCATCTTCCACTTTCGCTTCGTCGCCCCACGCGCTTATGTAGCTGTCGGCAATGTTCGCCATCGCCGCTACTTGTTTTAATGCGTTTAGTTGTTTCATCGCTTTCTCCGAAGGGACTTCTCTCCCCTTCAAATGGGTAGGGTTTTATTATAATGAGTCACATAGAGCCAAGGCCCTAAGGCCTTGGCTTACTTGAAAATTAACGTTTAACGGTTTCTAATTTCCAGATGTTGTTAACGTAGTCACGGATACTGCGGTCAGAGCTGAACTTACCCACCAATGCGGTGTTAAGAATCGCTTTCTTCGCCCAGCCAGCCTGGTCACGGTACTGCTTGTCCATCGCCTGATGTGCTTGTACATACGAAGCGAAGTCAGCCAGCACTAGGTATGGATCACCACCATCAAGCAAGCTATCGAACGTGGCTTTCAATTTGCCCGGAGCGCCTGGGGTAAACTCTTCACCCACCAACAAATCCAGTGAAGCCTTAAGCAGCGGATCCGCATTGTAGTAATCATATGGGTTATAACCACTGGCTTTTAACGCTTCGACTCCGTCCACTTCCAAACCGAAGATGTAGATGTTGTCATCACCCACTTCCTCACGAATTTCCACGTTTGCACCATCCATCGTACCTATGGTTAAAGCACCATTTAGCGCCATTTTCATGTTACCGGTACCGGATGCTTCTTTACCTGCGGTAGAAATTTGCTCGGATACATCGGCAGCAGGAATGATGATTTCAGCTATGCTCACGCGGTAATCAGGAATGAAAACTACTTTTAGCTTGTTACCAATGCGCGGATCGTTATTCACTTTTTCCGCAATTTTATTGATGGCGTAGATGATCTCTTTAGCTAGGTGGTAACCCGGTGCCGCTTTAGCTGCGAAGAACACCACGCGCGGCGTCATATCGAACGTTGGGTCATTCACTAAACGATGATACAAAGAGAGAATATGTAACATATTCAAATGCTGACGTTTGTATTCATGCAAGCGTTTGATCTGCACATCAAAGATGGCATTGGTATCAAGCTCAATACCCATGTTCTCTGATACCCAATCAGCCAGACGCTGCTTGTTGTGCTTCTTAACCGCCATAAACTCTTTTTGGAATTTCGCATCGTCAGCGTATTGCGCAATCGCTTCTAGCTGGTCAAGGTGCGCTGGCCACTCAGTGCCAATTTTTTCCGAAATAAGCGCCGACAAACCTGGGTTACAAAATTTCAACCAGCGACGCGGCGTAATGCCGTTTGTTACGTTGTGCAAACGTGTTGGGTAAAGCTCGTGGAATTCTGGGAAAAGATCGCGTTTTACCAACTCCGAGTGCAGCGCCGCCACACCGTTCACAGCGTAAGATCCAACCACACAAAGGTTTGCCATACGCACTACACGGTGGAAACCATCTTGAATGATGGAGAGTTTTTGCTGTTTCGACACATCACCCGGCCACTTGGCTCGTACTTCTTGCAGGAAGCGGTGGTTGATTTCGTAAATGATTTCCATATGGCGAGGAAGCAAACGCTGGATCAACGACTCGCTCCAGGTTTCGAGTGCTTCAGGCAGTAGCGTATGGTTGGTGTAGGCGAACGTTTTTGAGCTGATCGCCCATGCTTCATCCCAGCCCATGCCTTTCTCATCAATCAAGATACGCATCAATTCAGGAATGGAAATCGTTGGGTGAGTATCGTTTAGCTGAACGGTTTGATATTTAGGAAGATCAGCAATGTCATGACCCGCAGCAGCATGACGACGCAAAATGTCACGCATTGACGCCGCGCTATGGAAATATTGCTGCATCAAACGCAGTGTCTTGCCTTTTTCGTGGTTATCGTTTGGATAAAGTACTTTGGTAATGTTGCCTGCATCAATCAAGGCATGCTGTGCTTCAAAGTAGTTACCGTTGTTGAAATCAGCCAGTGAGAAAGGCGCAATTGCGCGACATTCCCATAAACGAAGTGGGTAAACCGTGTCGCTTTCATAGCCGACGATCGGTAAATCCCAAGGCATTGCTTGGACAAACATACCCGGAACCCAACGGCGTTTTTCCACACCATTATCATTGATAACATCAACATGGCCGTAAAAACCAATCTCTTGTGCTAGGTGTGGTCGTGCCACTTCCCACGGGTAGCCTTCAACACAACGCCACGCATCAGGAGCTTCTTGTTGGTGGCCTTCATTAAAAGATTGCTTAAATAAACCATATTCATAATGTAAACCATAACCTACGGTTGGGTACTCTTGCGCAGCGCACGAATCCATGAAACATGCCGCAAGTCGCCCTAAACCACCATTACCTAAGGATGGGTCACGTTCTTCTTCTAATAAATCCGTTAGGTTCTGACCTAAATCAGCCATCGCTTCCGTGATTTGCTCATACAGGCCCATGCTGATGAGGTTGTTGCCCGTTAAACGGCCAATCAAGAACTCAAGTGATAAGTAGTTCAGACCCTTAGCGTTAACAATGCGCTCGTC
>NZ_CAWNJO010000104.1:0-100320 GCF_963874835.1 Vibrio sp. V12_P9A6T4
TGGTCAGCCTGAGCTTATCCTGATTGCCACTGGCTCTGAAGTTGAACTGGCGGTGAAAGCTGCAGAGCAACTTACAGCCGAAGGTAAGAAAGTGCGCGTAGTGTCAATGCCATCGACCGATGCGTTTGATAAACAAGACGCAGCCTACCGCGAAGCCGTACTACCAGCAGCCGTGACTAAGCGTATCGCTATTGAAGCAGGTATCGCGGACTTCTGGTACAAGTACGTTGGTTTTGGCGGCAAGATCATCGGTATGACTACCTTTGGTGAGTCAGCACCGGCGGATCAACTGTTTAAAATGTTCGGCTTTACGACTGAAAACGTGGTGAAACAAGCACAAGAGCTGCTTGCTTAAGTCTTCTTATTTTTAATGCAAAAGCCCAGCGAGTCATTCGCTGGGCTTTTTTGATCTTGTCGCGTGTGAAAAGAGATACATCACTTAAAAGGCACGCCACCAAAAGGCATAACTTAATTATTGGAAACAATAAATAACACTTCCACACGACGGTTACATGCTTTACCTGCATTGGTTTTATTCGTACAAGCCGGAACGTATTCACCATATCCACGGGTAAAAATAGAGTCCATCGCCACATTACTTTTCACTAAAGTGTTCTTTACCGCTTTCGCTCGACGTTCAGACAAACCATCATTAAAAGTGGGCGCTCCACTACTGTCCGTATGACCATCAATCACAATATCAATACCGGGTTCTGAGGCTAAATAACGTCCCATCATAGTAAGCCAATCACCAGAGCCAGAGGAGACGGTGGACGAGCCCGTTTCAAATTTCACCGTATCTTTCAATTTAACCATAATGTGGTTACCCGGGAGAACCTCGTAATCAACGCCATTCTTCAATAAAAAACTTTGCAAAGAATCATAGCTACTCACGCGCTGCTGTCCCATCGGTCCTTGAACACCTGTTGAAGCAATCTTCGGCGCATAGCCCCATTCAGGGTAGAGCACGTCAAAATCACCTTTTGGCGCTGCATCCAATAGATTGTCGCTAAACATCCGATCTGCGGTGGCTAATGTTCCACACCCCGTTAACAACATCAATAACGGTAAGGCTAAATACTTCATTCAAGCATCACTCCATTCTCTTACTACCTAAACTGTATCGGCCAAGACTGTAAAACTTTATATATATTTGGTAGCAATTTCGTGGTTGTTTCTGTTTTCCTTGTCACGGTAAGCCGTTAGAATTCAAGTATTCTTTTTTAACTCAATACTCGTTATGAAAAAAAACACACGCTATTGGTTGACTCTCATCACAACACTACTGATTCTAGCAGGCTGCGGTGACAACACTACGCCACAAAAAGGGAAACAATATGATGAGCTTCCCGTAAGTCTTGCAACATACCGCCTGCCAGCCGTCACGGAAGTGTTTTCGCTGACTTGCGGACACTGTCGTTCAATGGAAAAGGTCATCCCAGAGCTAGAGAAAATAACAGGCGAAACATTTGGCAAACTGCATGTCACCTTTAACGAAGGCGCACAGATTGGAGCCATGATTTACTATTCAGCCGTGATGCAACTGGGAGCAATTCCCGATCATGCCATGATGGAACAGCTATTTTCGGTCGTGCAAATGGATGAAGAAGTAACGTTAAGTGAGCGTAAAGAAGCGATTGATTTGGCCTTCAGCCAACGAGGGCTAATCAGCCCGTATTCGTTAGATGATGAGCAGCAAAAACAGTTATTCCAAGAGATTCAGCTCGCTGATGATATTTCAGTGAAAGGCCAAATCAATGCCGTTCCAACCTTTATTGTGAAAGGCAAATATTTAGTCATCACCTCCGGTCATAAAGATGTAGCAGATATCGCGAATACCATCTCATATTTATTGACTCACCCCTAATCCACAAGGCTTTAAAAATATGTCTAAATTTGTATTTCCAATTATTATTTTTTTACTGGCTGGCTTTTTCATCTATCGTACGTGGAATAACCACAAAATTGCCGATGAAAATTTTGCTAAAGGCCAAGCGTTTTTGGCTGAAAATACTCAGCAAGATGGCGTGATAACAACCGAAAGTGGCCTACAATATCTCGTACTCCAACAAGGTACTGGCACCATTCATCCGAAAGCCAACAGTCGTGTAAAAGTGCATTATCACGGTACTTTACTTGACGGTTCGGTGTTTGATAGCTCAGTTGAACGTAACGACCCGATTGTGTTTGGTTTGAAGCAGGTGATTCAAGGCTGGCAGGAAGGTCTACAACTGATGGTGGAAGGACAAAAAATGCGCCTGTTCATACCCAGTAATTTAGGTTATGGCAAAAGTGGCAGCGGCCCTATCCCACCTGCATCCGTACTGATTTTTGATGTGGAATTAATTGAAATCCAGTAAAGCGGTGTTGAGCCGCATTACGCGGCTCTATTCTTGAGAAGGGACTGGATAAAACACCAGTTTTCCTTCCTCTACCATCACACAATCCATTCCTCCAGCGTGAGCGGCTTGTTTACCCAAATGAGTATCTTCAAACACCACACAATGCTTAGGTTCGAGATCTAATAAAAAGGCTGCACGCAAAAATGTATCTGGATTCGGTTTATGGTTTTCAACATCAGACGCCGTTACTACAGCATCAAAGCGATTTAATAGCCCAGACTTTTTAAGCAATGCGAGTGCACTTTGCCTTTGGCTTCCTGTCCCAACCGCAAGCTTCTTTTTACCATAAAACTGCTCAACAACTTCATGAGTACAAGAAATTACCTCGCCACTATTTTCGATAGAAGAAAATGCCGCCATTTTAAATTGGGCGACCAGCTCTGGCACCAATTTGAGATCGTGCAGCTTATTGATTTGTGAAACGATTTTAGCGCTAGGCATGCCACCTAAACTGTGCAACCACTGTTCTGAGAATGGGAAACGAAAATGTCGCGCTGTTTTTGACCAAGCCTCTAAATGCGCTGGCATGGTGTCAAGCAACGTACCATCCATATCAAAAATAAGTCCTTGGTAATTTTCTAATTCAATCATGTTTACAGAACGCCTCTAACAAATTCTATGGGAATCAACAAAATAAAAGTTCCAATATTGTGTCACGATAATGAATGTAATTTATATTTTTGCGTTCATTGATATACGCTTCATTTAATCCTAACATTCTAATTAAACATACTAATAATTACATTTTCATCAATTATTGTCATTTTACTTAGGTGTATAATCTCATGAGTATCAAACAAAAATTATATTCACTGGGTGCTATTGCGGTTATCGGGGTTCTGGTAATGTTAGCCACTACCACACATTTTTCCCAAACCACCGAAACGCTCAATCAAGCCATTAACTTAGTCGATAAACTTGAAATTAGACTGCTCAATTTGCGGCGCAATGAGAAAGATTTTCTTCTGCGAAGCGACGTGAAATACCTTGAAACCTTTAAAAAAAACAGCACTCTTTTTTTAGATCTGGAACAGCAACTTTCCCTCATCCTGTTAGATCGAGATCTCCCCTCTAGTAGCCAACTCCGACAAGATCTTTTGGCTTATAAACAAGGTTTTGAAAAATTGGTGCAGGCTTATAGCCTATACGGATTAAATGAAAAATCCGGCCTTTTAGCCACTTATTTACAAGCATTGGAAACCATAAAACCTAATGCTGATGATGCATTACTTTTAGAGCTGATGGCGTTTGATCAAAGCGTGCAGGTTGGAGAGCTGCAAAACAGCACAGTGACTAACCGTTTTCCGGCATTAGCACAGGCCGCCCAACAGCTTGCCGATCAGAAAAAAGTGATTGGTTTGAGATATAATCAAGGGCTGCTTGGTGAAGTACGTAACCTTTCTCATAATGTTGAACAACAGTTTGTCACCTTTTCTGAAGTGTTAAATAAAGAGATTACAAGTATTGAGCAAGAACTTAACTATGTGAAGCAAGGGCTCAGTGCGTTAGTGATCGTGCTAATCCTTGGCTTTATTCTCCAAATAGCGCGCTCCATTAACGTGCAAGTGAGTAAGTTGTTGTCAGTGATGCAAATGATTTCAAACAGCAACAACATCAGTTTGCGTGTTGAGCTGACTGGCCGCAACGAGCTGGTATCGATCGCAACTTACTTTAATATCTTACTCGATAAGTTCGAAACTCTTATCGCTGGCTCTCAAACAAAGTCTCACCAGCTATCGAACAGTACATCAAGTATGCATAACGAATTAGAAGATGTGATTGAACAGTTTCACGTTCAGGCTGACCACACCACGACAATGGCAACGGCCGTTCAAGAAATGGTGTCCACCATCAGCGAAATTTCAGAAAGTACTAGTGTAGCGGTAGAAGGTGTACACAAAGCCGCGCACAATGCTCAGCAAGGGCGTTTGGTGGTGGAATCAACGGTAAAAAATGTCGATGAACTCTCACGAACATTGGAAAAAAGTCAAATATCCATCGCCTCATTGAACAAGCATGTCGAACAAATTGGCGGTGCTGTTAACATCATTCAAGGTATCGCAGAGCAGACCAATTTACTGGCATTAAATGCCGCGATTGAAGCCGCTCGCGCCGGAGAACAAGGCAGAGGCTTTGCTGTGGTCGCCGATGAAGTCCGCGCACTTGCCAGCCGCACGCATCAGTCAACGGAAGAGATCACCAATGTCGTTTCTGCAATTCAAAGCCAAATGAGCACCGTTGTCACTGATATTGCACAATGCAATACTCAAGGCCATGCGACGCTAACGGCTTCAGGAGAACTGGATAATAGTTTACGTCAGATTCTCTCTGACATGGAAATGATACAAAGTAACTCTGAGCGAATCGCCTCTGCAATTGAAGAACAAGGCATTGTGATGAACCAAGTCAGTGAATCGATCACCGAACTTAACTCTATCTCTGATAATAATATGCACTCAGCTAAACAGTGTTTGATTGAAGTCGATATCGTTTCCAAACAAGCAAACGACATGGACAACGCGGTCGCCGAATTCCAGACTCAGAAATCCGTCAGTTAGCCAATGTATAGAGATAAAATATAGCGAGAGTTAGTGAAAAGGGTCTAGAGTTAGACCCTTTTATTCATGTTTGCTTAAAGCATAACAAGATGTGGATTACTTTTGTATTCCTTCAACATAGAGTTCCATATCGACGTAGCTTGAAGCGCCCATTACTGCAATATTGAAATCCGCGAGTTCGATACGTGTTGTCCCCGAAAAACCAGCGCGTTGGCCACCCCATGGGTCTTTACCTGCACCAATAAATTCTGCATCAATAGTAATGGGTTTGGTTTGACCATGCAGGGTAAGATCACCGAGCACTTCTAGTTTACCATTCCCTTTATCAACCACTTGAGTACTGGTAAACGTGGCTTGTGAATATTTTGATGCATCAATGAAATCAGCACTACGAATATGTTTATCACGTTCAGCATGGTTACTGTCCAAGCTGCGAGTATCCACATTAACTTTCACTTTTGAGCTTGCAAGGTCGTTAGGATCGTAGGAAAACTCACCATCAAACTTGTTAAAGCGGCCCTTGGTAAAGCTATAACCAAGATGGCTGACTTTAAAGTTAATTGAAGCATGCGCACCTTTGGTATCTATAACATAGTCAGCAGCGTTTGCACCTAGCGGCATGAGTGTTGCGAAAGCCAATCCAGTAGCAAGTAACGTTTTCTTCATTTAGAAGCTCCTATCATTTTTCGTAGCGTATCGTCTTTATCAATAAAATGGTGCTTGAGTGCGGCAACAGCGTGCACGCCTGCTAAAATAATCAGCGTCCAAGCTGCGTAAAAGTGAACCGTACCAGAGAGATCGGCTTGTCCTTCAAACAACAAGCCCATACTTGGTACAGTAAACCAATTGAAAACATCAATCCCTCGGCCATCTTCTGTTGAGATCAAATAGCCTGATACAAACAGCGTCATCAATAATAAATACATTAATCCGTGCGCCGCTTTAGCCGCAATGCGCTCATAGTGGCCGCCACCAATGGCAGGAGAGACACTCACCAACTTCCAGAGTATGCGGAACAGGGTGACCGCGAGCAGCAACAAACCGACAGATTTATGCCAATGTGGCGCGGTGTTATACCATTGACTGTAATAGGTTAACTCAACCATCCAGATCCCAGCACCAAACATACCGATGATAACGAGTGCGGATAACCAATGGATAAGACGCGTGACTAGGTTGTAATTTTTAACTTCAGTTGTCATAAATTTTCTAAACCAGCAAGTGAAACAGCAACAAAGTGAATTGAATCTATATTCTAGCCTAAATTATTAACACAGTATTTACCATACTTTACATTGTGGACATACTTTAGTACTGATTGAGTTATTCGAAAAAACTGAAGGAACTTATTGTGGATATAGATAACCACGACTTAGGCTCAAACAACTTGAAACAACGGTAGCTTCAAATCATAAGGGTTTAACACCTGTAGAATGCTCGTATTAGAAGAATAGTGTGAAAGATCAAGAACTCGCCATTTGCTGCTCGTGCTTGTTGATAACTGTGGTAATCTTGCTTGGCTTTATTAAAGGAGAACAACGAGTTGCTACTGGACATACTCACGCAAAGCGTCAACGAATTTCAAGCTGACTGTCTAAAACTTTGTGAAAAGCACTACCCCACCATACACAACCAAGGAATGAGTGAACATCACTTAGGACTAGCTTTTGCTCGCAGGTTGGCTCGTACACTCAGTGAATTTGGGCACCCATGCCACTATTCTGTTATTGAATCAATCCCTCAGCGAGACATGCCACACCACTACCGAGTGAGCAGTGATGCAGGAACAGTATGGATCCTGACTCACCATATGGTCAGTGCTGGTAAAACCTGTCGAGAAAAGTTGATGCAAGACATTGCGCAGTGGAAATATGAGTACGCTTACGCGATTCAACCGAATGATTTACTGTTATTACTGACCGATCACTGGATCAGTCGTAGCCAAAAAAGTCGCGAGTTACTTCATTGGTGGACAGGGCAATTACCCGATGAAATAGATCAATACCTCGCACAAGGTATCACGCTGTATGAAAGTGACTCATTGCTAACTCAATCTTTAGAGAACCGTTTTCAAATTAGCCCTTGTTATATTAAATTTAGCCATCCTTTAAAACGCTCTAAAAACCAGCAACTAGTCCGAAAATACGTTCAATTATATGCCGTATTACAATGGGCGTAACGTAAACAAACCGCCCTCATTTTCTTCCAAATTCTAGATTTTATATTACCCTCTTCATTGGGCTGTCTTCTGATTTAGCACACTCTCAATCAATTGAGCCTGCCGCATCACATTCACTAAATAATTCAATATTTGTGACGCTGTTTTGACAACCCACAAATTTTCATCTTAGCCAAAGGTACAATTGACAAAGGTCAAGGTGGGTCAATAATATGGCATGGCATATTGGCGCTCGGATGCTTCAAGCAAAAATTAATGATTAGGATGTCGAAAATTGTATGCTTTTAACTAACAAAACTCAGTTTTCAAAATGCATGTCTCTGGATTCCGATGGCCAGTTTATTGCTCATTACCAACATCTTGTGCTGCGAAGCGTTTTCCAGCCGATATTCTCGCGGGATAACCGTATTGTGGGCGTTGAAGCCCTAGTGAGAATAACCGCCAATGGCAGCACGACCATTCGCCCCGATTGTTTTTTCCATTCCGACACTATTAATCCCATCGACAAACTTAACGTAGAAAGACTCAGCCGAGTTATCCACATCCGAAACTATGCCCTTTCCGAATATCGTCAATGCCAATTATTTCTAAACTTACTGCCTGTCGCAGGTGAATTGTTTGCCATCAGCGACATCAACAAAGCATTGCTATGCGATCGCCTCAAAGAACTGCATATAGAACATAATCAACTGGTCATGGAATTGATTGAAATCGATTCAGAAAATGAAAGCAAGCTGCAATGCGCAACGCAAAGTCTGGCTGCAAATGGTTTTAAAATTGCCATTGATGATTTTGGTACTCAAGCCTCAACACCACAACGGGTTAATTTGGTGACGCCTGATATCATCAAATTTGATCGAAGCTTATTACTCAAATATATGCAAGGTGATTGTGACCCACTTATGGATGGCATTACCCTTGCGAAACAGAATGGTTCCAATACCGTTGTAGAAGGCATCGAAACCCAAGCGCAACTCGAAGCAATGCAAAAACTCGATATTGATATGTTTCAAGGCTATTTTTTAGCCATGCCGGAAGCGATAGTACCAGCCATTAAGATGGCCATTTAATCGCGATATTCTTTACATGCGCGTAGCACCCCAACTTTACTGCTACTTTCAAGGTTCACTCACTGTTTTCCTAGCGACAACATCACGTTATTTAACTGTCTGACATAGCGTGATGTTTAATAAGAAAAGGAAATAAGCTCTTGGGTATAAGGGTGCTGAGGATTGAGAAACAGCTGTTGCGTTTCCCCTTGCTCAACGACTTCACCTTGTTTCATCACCATAGTGTAATGGCATAATGATTTCACCACATGTAAATCATGGCTAATGAACAAGTACGTTAATCCATATTTTTGTTGCAGCGATTTAAGCAAATCCAACACTTGCGCTTGAATCGTACGATCTAAAGAAGAAGTTGGTTCATCAAGTAAAATGAACTCAGGTTTAAGCACCAATGCCCGAGCAATCGCGATACGTTGTCGTTGCCCACCTGAAAACTCATTGGGATAACGGTAGCGAGTGGCTGGGTCGAGTTCAACTTCTCGCATCACATCACAAATCATTCGTTCAACAGTTTGTCTATCATAACGGCTATGAACCTCTAACCCTTCACCAATAATCTGCGCCACCGACATTCTCGGATTCAGTGCTGAAAATGGATCTTGAAAAACGACTTGCATCTTGCTGCGATAAGGTAACATAGCTTTCCTATCTAACCCTTGCAGCTCATTATTGTCGTAACAAATCGAGCCTTCCGAATGGACTAATTTTAGTATCGCCATGCCAGTGGTCGATTTACCCGAACCGCTCTCGCCAACAATTCCTAATGAATGTCCTCTTTTAAGCTTAAACTGCATGTCGGTGACAGCTTTAATATGCGAGACCGTGCGCTTGAATAAGCCGCCAGTGATGGGAAACCATACTTTGAGATGCTGAAGCTGCACTAGAATTGGGTTGTCAGGGTTTACGTCAACGGGCAAACCTCGAGGATCGGATTCAATCAATTTTTTGGTATAAGAGTGAGAGGGTGATGAGAACAGCGTTTTGGCATCATTCACCTCGATCACTTGCCCATTTTGCATTACGGCAACGCGATCAGCGATACGCTTAACAATACTGAGATCATGAGTAATGAACAACATGGCCATACCCAGTTCTTGTTGCAGGTTTTTAAGTAGATCTAATATTTGCGCCTGCACAGAAACATCAAGCGCAGTGGTTGGCTCATCAGCAATCAGTAATTCAGGCTCATTGATCAAAGCCATCGCAATCATGACTCGCTGGCGTTCTCCCCCAGAAAGTTCATGTGGATAAGCATTGATCTTAATTTCTGGCGATCGAATACCCACTTTTTCTAACCATGCAATGGCCAACTGACGTGCTTTGCTGCCTCTTAGTCCTCGATGAATCTCAACAACTTCGATCAACTGTTTACCAACTTTGTGCAGAGGGTTGAGTGAGACCATTGGCTCTTGGAAAATCATACCAATCCGCCCGCCTCGTATACCTCTTAATTGCCTCTCGCTACAGTTCAACGTGTTGATACCATCAAAAAAGATCTCCCCTTGCAAATAGTGGGCAGCACTTTTCGGTAACAACTTCAAAATGGCATTCGCCGTCACTGATTTACCAGAACCACTTTCCCCCACCAGCGCTAAAGTTTCCCCTGCAGAGAGAGAAAGTGACACCGCTTTAATCACAGGTTCAAGATTGTCTTTTTGACCAAACCCGACCGAAAGATTTTGGATAGAGAGTACGATTTTACTCATCATCTTCTCCCTGTCGAATGCGGGTCAAAGGCATCGCGTACCGCTTCGCCGATAAAGACCAATAATGTCAGCATTAACGAGAGCACCACAAATGCTGAAATACCTAACCATGGAGCTTGTAAATTGGCTTTCCCTTGCGCCAATAATTCGCCCAAAGAGGGCGAGCCGACTGGCAAGCCAAAACCGAGAAAATCTAAGGATGTTAAAGTCGTAACTGAGCCTGAAAGAATAAAAGGCATCATGGTTAAAGAAGCCACCATCGCGTTAGGTAGCATGTGGCGAAGCATAATGCGGCGATCACTCACACCCATCGCTTGCGCAGCCCGCACATAATCAAAATTACGACAGCGTAAAAACTCCGCTCTCACCACGCCCACTAAACTCATCCAACTAAAAAGAACCATAATACCGAGCAACCACCAAAAATTCGGTTCGACGAAACTCGATAAAATGATCAGCAGAAAAAGCGTTGGCATCCCTGACCAAACTTCAATAAAACGTTGCCCAAGTAAATCAAGCCAACCGCCATAATAACCTTGAGTGGCACCAACGATAACGCCTATTACTGACGAGACGAGTGTTAATACAAAGCCAAACAAAACCGAAATGCGAAACCCGTAAATAATACGAGCCAACACATCGCGCCCTTTATCATCAGTACCAAGCCAGTTCACTGAATCTGGCGCTGACGGCACTGCACTATTGATATTAAAGTTGATGGTGTCGTAACTAAATGGGATCAATGGCCAAACAATAAAGCCTTTTTTTTCAATCAGATCGATGACGTAAGGATCGGTATAATCCGCTTCGGTTTCAAACTCACCACCAAAACGAGTTTCTGCATATTGTTGAAAGGTCGGGAAAAACCACTGCTGATCGTACTCAACCAAAAGGGGTTTATCATTTGCAATCAGCTCAGCAAATAGGCTCACCACAAATAAAAGCGTAAACAACCATAGTGAATAAAAACCGCGCCGATTGGACTTAAAACCGTGCCAGCGCAATACGTTTAATGGGTTGGACAGCCTTTTTTTTACCATCATGAACGAGCCTCAAAGTCGATTCGAGGATCAACCCAAATATAGGTCAAATCGGAAATGATGCTGAGGACTAATCCAAGTAACGTCATGATGTATAAAGAACTAAACACTACAGGATAATCCCGTTGAATGGTCGATTCAAAACCAAGTAGCCCTATACCTTCCAGTGAAAACATCACTTCAATCAGCATCGAACCGGTGAAAAATATGCTGATAAAAGCACTCGGAAAACCGGCAATAATAATCAGCATCGCATTACGAAAAACGTGCTGATAAAGAATACGTCCTTCATCCAGTCCTTTTGCTCGAGCCGTCACCACATACTGTTTGTTGATCTCATCAAGAAATGAGTTTTTCGTTAGCATACTCAAAGTGGCAAACCCACCGATCACCATTGCAAAGATGGGCAAAGCCAAATGCCAAAAATAGTCGCCAATTTGTTGATACCAAGTCAGATCAGCAAAATTATTTGATACTAAACCACGCAGTGGGAACCAACTGAAATAATTTCCACTGGCAAAAATAATGATCAAAATGATCGCAAATAAGAAGCCAGGAATGGCGTAACCGATGATAACCACTGCGCTTGACCATACATCAAACCTTGAACCGTGGTGAATGGCTTTTAAAATTCCGAGAGGAATGGAGATAAGGTAGATGATCAGCGTACTCCACAGCCCTAAAGAGATCGAAACGGGCAAACGCTCAGTGATCAAATCAATAACATTGCCCCCTTTGAATAAGCTGTCACCAAAATTAAAGGTTGCGTAATTTTTTAGCATTTCAAAATAACGGACATGAAGTGGCTTATCGAAACCAAACTGTTTTTTTATCGCTTCGACTACCTCGGGGTCTAAACCTCGAGAACCTTTATATCCTCCAGTGTTAGCCGACAGCGACATATCCACCTCTTGGCCGCCTCCAGTAAATCGCTCCATAATTCCGTCACCATGTCCTTCCATTTGTGCAATCGCTTGCTCAACTGGGCCTCCGGGGGCAATTTGGATGATAAAAAAATTAATGGTAATAATCGCCCACAGCGTGGGCACAACGAGCAGCAATCGGCGGAAAATATAAGCAGTCATTGCATCCTCTTAACGGCGTTTTTCTGGTAGCAATTGCGCTTTCTGCTCCGAAACCCACCAAGTATCAAGACCAATATCATATTTTGGCATCACACTAGGGCGCTCGAATTTGTCCCAAGTTGCGATACGATATTGGCTCAGATACCACTGTGGGATCAGATAAAAATTCCATTGTAGAACGCGATCTAATGCTCGGCCTAAAGGCAATAATTTTTCTGGATGCTCTTGATTGGCGGCAATTTGTTCAGTGAGGAAGTCGACAACTGGGTCTGCCACTCCAGCACGATTGTACGTGGAATCGATGTAGTTTGAATTCCAGATAATCAACAAGTTAGGACTTGGGTAAGGATTCGCCGCATAGGCCGACGAAAGCATGTCAAAATCTCTATCGCGCAAACGCTTAAGATATTGTGTGGTATCCACTGAGCGAATCTTCATCTCGATACCAAGCTGTTTTAGATTTTTTTGCAAAGGAATAGCAATGCGTTCCGTGGTCGGACTGTAGATCAATAACTCAAACTCAAACGCTTTACCCGTTTCTTTATGAGTCATCACTTTATCTTTCAACTCCCACCCCGCCTCTTTGAGCAATTGAAAAGCGACTCGTAGTTGTTGACGAATACGACCAGACCCATCCGTCACTGGTGGTTGGTATTCTTGGGTAAAAACACGTTCTGGGATCTTATCTTTTAGTGGTGTAAGAATAGTAAGTTCATCAGTAGAGGGAAGACCTTTCGCTTCATACTCTGTGTTTTGAAAATAGCTACGCGTTCGTGAATATTGATCGTAGAACATATTTTTGTTCATCCATTCAAAATCCATCGCATAGGTCAAAGCCTCGCGCACTTTCGGATCACTAAACACTTCTCGTTGAATATTAAATACAAAACCTTGGGTTGACGCTGGACTATTATGCGCGATCGCTTCTTTCTTGATGAATCCTTTATCGAAGTTCAATCCAGTGTATGAGCTGGCCCAAAACTTCGCCGAACTCTCTTGGCGAATATCAAATTCCCCAGCTTTAAATGCCTCAAGCATTACGGTATCGTCGCGGTAATAGTCGTATTGGGTCTGCTTGAAATTATGCCGCCCAATGTTGACTGGTAAGTTGGCAGCCCAATAATCTTCCTGCAACTCATAAGTGACACTCTGCCCAGTTTGATAACGTACGACTTTGTAAGGACCGCTGCCGACTGGCGGTTCATTTAATGGTTCTGCTAAGTTTTTATCCTGCCAATAGTGCTTAGGCAACACTTGAGTTGATTGAGCCAAACTAAAAAGCTTTTCTCTATTAGGTTCTGACATCTCAATACGAACCGTTAAAGGATGGATCGCCGTTACCGATTTAACCGCTTTGTAAAACAGTCGATATTGAGGCACCCCTTCTGTCATGAACTTGTTGAACGTAAACTCAACATCTTGCGCGGTGATCGGTTTACCGTCTTGAAAACGTGCGTTCGGGTTGATATCTAGTTCTAGCCACGAATAGTCATCAGAATAACGAACTTTAGAAGCAATCAATGGATAATAGGTATCAATTTCGTCGCTGGGCGCAAACATCAGTGAATCATAAAGCTCACCACTGCCTGCCGCCGGAGCGCCTCGGGAAGCAAAGCGGTTAAAATTGTCGTAAGTACCTACCTCGCCATAAGTTACTTTTCCGTACTTAGGTGCGCTTGGATTAACATAATCGAAATGAGAAAAATTGGCGGGATATTTGGCTTGCCCAACGCCGGATAATGTTGTGGTTTCTACAACATCCGCAGTCGCCAAAGCACTCATCAGCAGCACAGTCACACCTAACAGCGTAGGCTTAATTTTTCTCATACTAGAATCCTTCCATTGATAACTTCGCGACATTCCATCGGTGTAAACTATTAATAATTCAGTCACTTGGGTAAGTATAGAGAAAAATAAGATTTACGAAACCCCAAGCTGCAATTATAACGAAACAACTTGGCATTGCTGGTAAGTGGTGCGTCGCAATAAGAATTGGTAACTTTGTGGTTTTAGGAACGAAACGTATAGAAAACGCCGCGATGAGATAAAAAGCCCTGCCATGCAGGGCTTCATCGGCTTTAACCATCTGTGGTAATTTGGCTGATCAGCTCTTTTTCTACCTGCTCGGCCATTTCAAGAGCAATTTGGCACGTTCCAGCCGCTTGATGGCCTCCACCACCATATTTGAGCATTAATCCGCCCACATTGGTTTTAGAGCCACGATCAAAAATAGATTTCCCCGTAGCAAACACGATATTTTGCTTCTGAAAGCCCCACATTTTGTGAATCGAGATATTACACTGGGGAAATAAGGCATAAATGATAAACCGATTCCCCGCGTAAATAATTTCTTCGCCCGTCAAATCAAGAATGACAAGGTTTTTATAGACTTTGGCACAACGTTGAATCTGCTGTTTAGATAGAATTTCATGCTCACGGTACAAAGTAACGCGCTCTTGAACGTCCGGCAGGGCAAGAATCTCAGCAATGGAGTGGTTCGCACAGTAGTCGATAAGATCCATCATTAACTGATAATTGGAGATACGAAATTCATGGAAGCGCCCTAAACCTGTTCTTGCATCCATCAGGAAATTCAGTAAATTCCATCCCGCAGAATCAAGCACTTCATCCCGAGTAAACTGCGCGGAGTCACCTTTGTCGACAGCAATCAGCATCTCTTGCCACTGAGAGGGAAACGTATCTAGTCCGCCATAATATTGCCATACTACATGCGCGGCAGACGGCGCGTTTGGATCAATAATATGATTCGGCCTTTCACCTTGATTGCGAATAGTTTCCGATAAGTGATGATCAAAAATTAAGTGAGCATTAGCGACGTAAGGCAGGTTAGTGACAATGTCACGCTCAGTTGTCGTCACCTTCCCATCTTGCATATCCTTTGGGTGAACAAACACGATCTCGTCAATTAGGTTGAGTTTTTTGAGCAACACGGCACAAACCAGCCCATCAAAATCGCTGCGTGTCACTAATCTAAATTTACTTTCAGCTTGTTGATGCTCAGACATAGACAATTTCCTTATTAGCAGTCATATCACTGCTCGGCGTGGGTTTAAGCAGTGTTTTGTATATCAGATCCTGAGTTAACACCTTTTAGGTTTACCAATGCAGGTGGTATGTTTTAATTTTAGACGCCATCGTCCTTTTAACAAACTTAACACAATGGTTTTCAAACATTATTCAACACAGCGCATCATTTTATTGAGCAAATATCGAATGAAGTAATGATGTATGAAGACTGCTGTTACAACTAGGGAATTGAAGGTAAGAAAAAGCCAGCAACAAGTGCTGGCTGTTAGGTTGAGCTAAGAAGTGAGGTATCTCTATTTACGTTTATCCTGCACGTACTTTCGGCTCACATCAACAAGCGCTACATCTTTAAAGAAACTACGACCAAGTAACAGTGGATAAGTCAGATGTGTACGATCGGCAAGCGTAAATTCGGTTCTCTCTTTGAGATCACCAATTTCAATCCAAGCGACAACGACCGCACGTCTTTGTGTACCCTCTGCACTGGATTGCCGAATTCTGACCCAGCGTTCAACAGGTAAACTTATCTCATCACTTTTGATGTCATCGTGTTCAATCCTGAACTTGACCCAATCATTTCCATCGCGTTCAAAAGCAACAACATCCACGGCACTAATTGAAGAGGTGGCCGCTCCGGTATCGATACGCGCTTTGAAGCTTTCGTTCAAACTCGGCACATAAACCCACTCTTTTTCGCCCAAAATAAGCTTACCATCAGAGGTTTTTTTGGCCTTCACCACAACTGGCTCTTTTGAGGGTTTTTCAACCGGTTTTTGTGCCTCAGTATTGTGTTGTTTTGGCTCTTCAACTTTTGGCTTTTGCTCTGGTTGTGTTGAGGTTTGGTTTAGCGTACTACATGCCATCAAACCAGTACTCAACATTAAAAGAGCAATAAGTTTCAAGTGTTGTTTCATTGACCCACCTAATCAAACTGATAAATATTTAAGAGACATTCACTATGGCTTGAGCAACATACGGAATATGTTGTTCTGATAAGCCTGCAATGTTAATTCGGCCATCACCTACCCCATAGATTCCATATTGATCACGTAGCTGAGCCATCTGTTCTGGAGTAAAGCCTAGCACAGTAAACATCCCTTTGTGACTTTCGATAAAATCGAATTGTGAAGTATTGTGCTGATTTCTCAAATGATTACACAAGGTTTGACGCAGGTTTAACAAACGCTGTTGCATTTCACTTAACTCTTGCTTCCAAATCGCGGTTAATGCTTGATTTTGTAAAATAGTTTTCACCAGTGCAGCACCATGATCGGGCGGCATAGTGTAGGTCGAACGGGCTAACGTTAGTAATTTACCTTTTGCATTCGCTACATCTTGTGCATTTTTACCGACAACAATCGCGGCACCAGTTCGTTCTCGGTAGAGACCAAAGTTCTTTGAACAAGAGGTGGTGATCAACATCTCTTCGACGTTGTTTGCCATAAAACGCAGCCCTTTCACATCCTCTTCAAGACCTTCACCAAACCCTTGGTAGGCAACATCAACAAAAGGGATGAAGCCATTTTTCTGCGCAAGACTGGTGATCGCTTGCCATGCGGCGAAATCAATATCCGCGCCAGTTGGGTTATGGCAGCAACCATGGATAAGCACCACATCTTTTGGCCCTGCTTGCGATAAATCATCAAGCATCCGTGCAGTATCGACTTGTTTAGTCTCGCGACAGAAGTAAGAATAATATTTCACTTTTAAACCCGCCGCTTCCATCACAGGTTTATGATTGACGTAACTTGGGTCAGTAATCCACACCGTCGTTTCTGGTTGTGCTACGTGCATTAAGTCACCGAGCATACGCAGCGCACCACTTGCTCCGGGCGTTTGAATCGCAGCCACACGATCAAGCACTGAAGTGCCAGACAATAATAAGTTCACCATGCTTTGGTTAAACTCTTCACACCCAGCAAGCCCAACATACGATTTAGTGGTTTGTGTGGCAATCACGTGCTCTTGCGCTTTGGCAATGGCGCGCATAATCGGCGTCTCTCCTTGGCTATTACGATAAACGCCAATGCCTAGGTCAACTTTTTCGCTGCGAGGATCGTTGCGGTATGCAACCGATAATGAAAGTATTGGATCGAGTGTTGGTGTTGGTAAATGTGAAAACATGAAGGTCACAACCCTTTGAAATTCAAGTAATGACCTTCAAGTTAGCACTAGATACATAATTTTTACAGTTTAAATTGATGGATTATTTGATTGGCACTGCCTCGCCATTCTAAGCTTGGATCGGCTTTATCCTGTTCAAATTTTCCATCAATCAAGACATCAACATATTCAATGACTTGTCTTTGAGCATCACTGAGTTCGTTTAGGGTATATCCCGTCCATAACCAGATATCTTTCCCCACACATTCAGTCTTTACTCGTTTAACCAATTGCAAAATAGAAGTAAGGTTTTGCGGGTGTAAGGGATCGCCACCCGACAAGGATAATCCTCGGCGCTTGATGCGCGTGTCGTTCAAATCGGTGATGATCTGCTGCTCTAGTTGCTCATTGTAAGTGTGGCCAGAATGCAGCGACCAAGTCCCTTTGTTATAACATCCTTTGCATTGATGTTCACAGCCGGAGACGAACAGCGTACAACGCGTCCCCGGGCCATTCACAACATCAATCGGATGATATTGGTGATAATTCATGCCAACAGGTTACTCACTATCACTTACAAGTGTTTAACGCGACGTTTAACTTCTTCTTGTTTACCGAAGTTAAACGGACGAGCATCTGGGCTACCAAGGTAGCCACACACGCGGCGGGTTACGGAGACTTTGGATGAGTCGTGATTACCACATTTAGGACAGGTAAACCCTTTACTCGTACACTCAAATTCGCCAGTAAAACCGCATTCATAGCACTCATCAATTGGCGTATTGGTCCCATAATAAGGAACACGGCTGTAACTGTAATCCCAAACGTTTTCAAGCGCTTCTATGTTTTTCTGCATATTCGGAAACTCTCCATAACAGATAAAGCCACCACTTGAAACCTCTGGATATGGCATCTCAAAATCAATTTTATCGTATGGATTAACTTTCTTTTGCACATCCAAATGGAAGCTATTGGTGTAATAACCTTTATCCGTTACGCCTTCAATCACACCAAATTCTTTGGTGTCGATACGGCAGAAACGGCTGCAGAGGTTCTCACTTGGCGTACCGTACAAACTGAACGCGTAACCGGTTTCTTCCGCCCATTGGTTAACGGCCCCTTTCAGGTATTTAATGATATCTAACGCGCGATCTCGCAGTTCGCTATCATCATAAACATGTGTGTCACTGCCATAGAGCGCGGTAATGGTTTCGTGCACACCGATGTAGCCCAAAGAGATAGATGCTCGGCCATTTTTGAATATATCGGCAATAGAATCATCGGCTTTTAATCGAACACCACATGCCCCTTCCATATACAAAATAGGCGCGACGCGTGCTTTGACTTTTTCAAGGCGGCTGATGCGAGTTTCTAAAGCACGGCGAGCCAGTTTTAATTTTTTATCGAGTAATGTGTAGAACTGTTCAATATTTCGGCCCGCTTTCAGCGCGATACGAGGTAAATTGAGACTGACTACCCCCAAATTATTCCGCCCTTCGTGAATCAGCTCACCACCTTCTTCATATGTATTTAAGAAGCTGCGGCAACCCATTGGGGTTTTGAATGAACCCGTCACTTCAACTACTTTGTCGTAGTTGAGAATATCCGGGTACATGCGTTTGGTCGCACACTCTAATGCGAGTTGTTTAATGTCATAATTTGGATCTTCCGCTTTATGATTTAAGCCATCTTTGATGGCAAATACCAACTTAGGGAATACAGCCGTTTTACGATTTTTGCCTAAGCCAGCAATGCGATTTTTCAAAATTGACTGTTGAATCAATTTAGAGGCCCAACTGGTCCCTAGACCAAAGCCGAAAGTGACAAACGGAGTTTGCCCATTCGCGGTATGCAAAGTGTTGACTTCATATTCAAGTGACTGGAATGCGTCGTAGCACTCTTTTTCTGTACGGGACATAGCAAAGGCTTCGGGATGATGAATATCCCACTCTTTTGCTATTTCTAAATGTTTGTCGTAACTGGCTGTCACATAAGGTTCAAGCACTTCATCGATACGGTTGATGGTGGTGCCGCCGTAAATATGGCTCGCAACCTGAGCGATAATTTGCGCGGTCACTGCGGTGGCGGTTGAAATTGATTTTGGCGTATCAATTTCCGCATTACCCATCTTAAAGCCATGAGTGAGCATGCCTTTTAAATCAATCAGCATGCAGTTAAACATTGGGAAAAAGGGAGCGTAATCCAAGTCATGATAGTGGATATCACCCTCTTCATGCGCTTGCACAATATCACGCGGTAAAATTCGGGTTTTAGCGTAGTGTTTCGCCACAATACCAGCCAGTAAGTCACGCTGCGTTGGGATCACTTTGCCGTCTTTATTCGCATTTTCATTGAGCAGATCGGCATTACTTTCTTCGATAAGGCCTTCAATCTCTTGCGTCAAGGCACTTTGCTTCTCACGCGCGATATCACGATCGTGTCGGTACTCGATGTATGAACGAGCTAATGCTTTATAGGGCCCTTGCATTAGCTCGTTCTCTACTAAGGTTTGAATCTCGGCGATATGGACTTCATCGTAATCTTTGAGCTTCAGTTCTACCGCCAACGCCACATTGAGTGCGTAAATAGCGATCTCTTTATCAATATGTTCAGCTGCACTTTCCACGGCAGATTGAATGCGATCACGGTTGAACGGGGCTCTCGATCCGTCACGTTTGATTACGATAGGTTTCACCATTTCTCCTTACCCCTAGCATACTCACAGAGTTATCCACAAATACACTATATAGAGCAGTTTATTATCCGACTGACACAATATATTGTGGTGCATTTAACGAAAACTCCCAACTTAGGGTATTGATTTGGATCAATAAAAACCGAGCATTGAACAAGATCAATGCGATCTTGGAGTAGTAGATCTCACTTAGAAAAGAAACGATGAAAATTGCAAATTTTTGATTTTTCCTCTTGAAATTTCACCGAACCTGATAGGCTAAGCCTTCGGATTCGATCAGTGAGGTATTGCGATGTTAAAATCAAAATGTGTATGTCGATTAGCGGCAGCAATACTCTTTATTCCCTCTTTCGCGACTTGGGCACAAAGTCTCACATTAGCGACATGAAATGTCGAATTCCAGCACACTATTTCATGATTAATCGAGGTCATTTCGTTGCCAAAAAACATCATCCATACTTTTCTTGGAATGGCTTTTCTTGAAACACTGTCCTCGGGCGAGACAAGTGATAATAGATGGCCGAAATGAAGTTAATAGGAATGATCAATCCGCACATTGATCGACTTTAACAACTACAGCACGATTTTTACCCGCCGACTTGGCTTGGTACATTAAACTGTCCGCAACAGTAAGTGAGACCTTATCAGGAACAAGATCGTAATAGGCGCCACCCAAACTGATACTGAGCGTGATCGTATCACTGGCTACTCGCATTGGATTTTCATAGACAGATTGACAGATATATTGAGCTTTCAATTTGACCTCTTCAAAGGCATAGAGAGTAAGAATAATGGCGAACTCTTCTCCACCTAAACGAGCAATAAAGTCATTATTGGATAACTTTCTCTGTACATGTCTAACCACATGAATAATGGCTTGATCACCCACTTCATGACCAAACTGATCATTGATTAGCTTAAAGTTATCAATGTCAAACACCAATAAGGTGAAGGGGACGGGAGTTCCTTGCAATTCTGCTATCTTTGATTGGAAGTGTCGGCGATTACTGATTTTTGTTAGCTCATCAGTTTGCGCCAATTTCTCTAGCAAGTGATTTGCTCTCTCTAAATCGATGGTTTTATGTATGACTGCGCGTCTTAACATCAAGATGTAAATACAGAGAACCATCAGAGCTACGCTAATGATGATCGGGATAAAATTTTTTGGGTAAACCGTTTCCATGTAGATCCAGCGACTAAATAACTGCATTTTAGAGGCATCAGATACCTTATCTGTCGCATTTGCGAGCTTCTGCCAAAGAACGTCATTGCCCTCTTTCACCCCAAAGCGTAACGGCTCAGAATAGAGAAACTTAACTGGCACATATTTTTTCGGGCTATTTTCTGTAAACATAAAGAGATTAGCGACTTGATAATCGCTAATAAACCCTTCTAATTTTGCACTGGAAGCGGCATACAACATATCTTCATTCGTGGCAAAGTAGACCAAGTTTAATTTAGGTAAATATTGAGCTGCGTAATACGCCTCATAGCCACCCAATACAACACCAACCTTAATATCGATTTCACCTGAAAATATTTTGTCAAAATCCGTACCGAGTAAGTGTTGATCTAAGAATACGTGCGTCTCGATCGCCATAATTTCAGGTCCAAAATCGAGGAACAGATCTCGCTCAGGTGATTGAATTAGACCAGCATGAACGTCGGCTTGCCCATGTTTAACCAGCTCTAGTGATTCGTTCCAGCTTACTAGTTTAAATTCAACATCGAACTCGCTTTGCTCAGCAACGACTTTCCAATAATCGACTAAGATTCCGGCAGGCTCTCCTTGCTTATTAATATACGAATACGGTTTCCACTTGGCTGAGCTTGTAATAAGCAGAGGTTGAGAAAGATCATGCTCGCTGGAGAGCGGTTCACCGACTTCTGCCGTAGAAACGATGACTGGAAGCTGCAGCGCCAATACAGCCATCACTCGAGAAAATATCATCAATAACGCAGATTTCAGTTTCATGTTTTCCTAACTGGGGAGTTTGGTTGACTCAAACACGATTAAGCTTGCACCGCTTTTCTTGTTATGAAACACCTTTAGTTATAATCATAGCGAATTTATCCGTAATCTACCTATTTAAAACTGCATTTTTAATATCCATTGCCTGCTGACATTTTAAAGCTGACAAAAAGGGCGCTGACTACTCAGCGCCCTTTTTATAGTTAGAGCAAGGGAATAGTTAGAACAGAAAGATCAATGACGCATAACCGTATAATACAAAACAGGAATAACCAATAAAGTTAAGACGGTAGAAACAAAGATGCCGAAAATCAGGCTAATGGCTAGGCCATTAAAAATGGGATCATCTAAAATAAATACCGCCCCGATCATGGCCGCTAAAGCGGTAAGCATGATGGGTTTAGCACGAACAGCCGCCGACTGAATAACCGCTTCGGAAAATGCCACACCTTCTTCAACCTGCTGATTAATGAAATCAACCAGCAAGATGGAGTTACGTACAATAATCCCCGCGAGTGCTATCATCCCAATCATCGACGTGGCGGTGAACTGAGCACCAAGTAACGCATGGCCGGGCATGACGCCAATAATCGTCAGTGGAATTGGAGCCATAATGATCAACGGAACAAGGTAGGACTTAAACTGCGCGACAACCAGTAAGTAAATAAGGATCATCCCAACCGCGTAGGCAATGCCCATGTCGCGGAATGTTTCATAAGTGATCGTCCATTCACCATCCCAGAAGATTTCGACACCATTTAACCCTGTAGGTTGGTGGATATAATACTGTTCCACAGGTAGGCCAAGTGCATTGATGTTGAACACCATTTCAAACATACCGTATAAGGGGCTGTCTATTTCACCCGTCATGTCCGCCACCACCATCACCATTGGTAACAGGTTTTTATGCACAATGTAGTCATCCATTTGAGTTTGGCGAATAGTGACTAAATCAGACAGTGGATATGCACTGCCCGCAGTGCTCCCTACTTTCATGTTCAACACTTGATCTAATCGGACTTTGACATTTTCACTAGCTTGCACTTGAATGGGGATTGGGTACTTGCTGTGCTCACTGTGCAAATAGGTGATCGGCTTTCCACCGACGGCCGTCGCCAAAGCATCGACTATCGAAGCATAAGGTACTTGATAGTGTGACGCTTTGCTGCGATCAATCACTACTTGCCATTTTTGATGCACTTCCGGTAGATACATATCGATATCGACAATATCCGCTGTTTCGTGGAAGATCCCGCGTAGCATCCTTGCCGCTTGTGCCCGAATGTCATGTGTCGGACCATAAACTTCCGCTAAAATAGGTGACCAAACGGGTGGCCCCGGTGGAACTTCAACGACTTTGACTTTACCGCCAAATCGGCTGGCAACCTCATTAAGCTTGGGGCGTACCTCACTTGCAATCGTATGACTATCTTTATCGCGCTCTTTTCGCCCTAACAGGTTCACCTGAATATCGCCTTGGTTGGCTTGATTGCGCATAAAATAATGACGCACAAGGCCATTGAAGTTGATCGGTGCGGCTGTACCTGCGTAAATCTGATACCCACTGACTTCAGGCACGCTATTTAACACCGCGCCAAGTTCAAATAAAACGCGTTGCGTTTTCTCAAGCGACGCCCCTTCAGGCATATCCAATACCACTTGAAACTCTGATTTATTATCGAAAGGCAGCATTTTTAAAACCACGGCCTTTGTGATTGGCAGTAATAGGGAGCCAGCAATAAGCGCAAATACCGCAAGCATCAAGAAAAAGCGGTTACGTCTTTGTGCAGCCGAGACCACGAAAGGATTCATGATTCGGTGAAAGATGCCTTGAGTTGATTGAGATTGTGCTTGATGCGATGAAGGCTTAAGAAACTTGGCCGCTAACCAAGGTGAAAAGACAAATGCAACCGCCAATGAAATCAGCATTCCCATCGAAGCATTGATGGGAATTGGGCTCATATACGGGCCCATAAGCCCAGAGACAAAGGCCATTGGCAATAGTGCGGCAATCACGGTTAAGGTGGCAAGGATTGTGGGTCCACCCACTTCATCAACCGCCGTAGGAATGAGATCCACCAGCTTGCGCTTACCTAACGCCATATGACGGTGGATATTTTCCACAACAACAATGGCATCGTCCACTAAAATGCCAATAGAGAAAATTAACGCAAAAAGCGAGACCCGGTTGAGTGTAAAACCCCATGCCCATGATGCAAACAGTGTCATCATCAAGGTGACAACAATAGCCATACCGACCACGATAGCCTCGCGCCATCCCATCGCAATAACCACCAAAATAACGACTGCAGTGGTTGCAAAAATCAATTTACCGATCAATGTATTGCTTTTATCGGCGGCGGTTTTCCCGTAGTCACGCGTGATTTCAACACTGATTCCGTGTGGAATTAACTGATTTTCAAGTTCTGCAACTCGAGCTTCAACCATCTCAGCCACACGAACGGCGTTTTCACCTCCTTTTTTAGCGATGGCTAAGGTAACTGCTGGATAAATACCTTGCTTATCACTGGTCCAAACTTGTTGGGTTGATGTATCAACACCCAATTGAACCGTAGCGACATCCGCTAAATATACCGGTGTCTGGTTATGCAGCCCAATCACCAATTGCTTTACTTCTTCAACTTTTGTTAAAAACTGACCAATTTGGATGGGAAACTGCTGATTTTCATGCGTCAGTTTCAACATTGGAGAGCTGTGGTTCGCCGCAGGAAGATGCTGATTCAGTTGATCTAACGTGATGCCAAAGCTGTTCATTTTAACGGGGTCTAAACGTACATCAACAATAGTAGGGTGGCGACCTATCGTATAAATATCTCGTGTACCATCAATGCGTTTGAGCTCTGTTTCTAAACCATGGGCCACTTGCGTTAACTGCTGGTTGTCCAAAGTACCCGTTTTATCGGATAACGTAATGCTGACGATAGGCACATCTTCAATGCCTTTAGGTTTAATGATCGGCTCGCCCACCCCAACGCCTTTTGGCATCCAATCTTTATTGGAATAGAGTTTATTATAAATACGAACCACGGCGTCGTTTCTAGGAACGCCGACATCAAAGATAGCCACAATCATCGCACCATCGGGTTGTGAAAAAGAGTAAATTTTATCAATTCCCTCAATTTCAGAGATGATCTGCTCTGCTGGGTTCGTCACTAAACTTTCCACTTCCGCCGGAGAAGCTCCGGGAAAAGGAATATACACATCGGCAAAGGTCACATCGATTTGCGGCTCTTCTTCTTTAGGAGTAACCATTACCGCAAAAACGCCCATCAGTAACCCAACAATCGCGAGCAACGGCGTCATCGCTGAAGTCTGAAAAGCTTTGGCAATACGTCCTGAGACGCCTAAACGATTATCCATATCACTCACCTACTTGTGTAAATACACGGCTTGCAACCGTATCGCCTTGTTCCAAGCCAGATAATACTTCCACATATTCACCATAGGTTTGCCCTAATCGCACTGGATTTAGCAGTCGTTTATCATCAACGATGCGATATACGGCACTCAGTTCTGCTCGGCGAATCACAGCGGCAACAGGAATGAGCATCACCTCACGTTGACCATAATTAAACTCTGTCTTGACCCACATTCCTGGCATCACTTGCCCGGACTTGTTAGTTTGATCTGCACGAGGCAGCTCAAGACGGATTTTGAATGTATGTGATTGAGGGTCTGCATAACTGAATAAGCTGTAATCGATTGGGGTTATTTTATCGCCCGTAGGCATAATGACTTGGAATTGAGCAACATTGGTGACTGCAGGCTGATAGCGCTGCGGAATGGCCGTTTCAACACGCAACTCATTGAATGAGAAACCACTGAGCAGCGCAGTACCCGGAGCCACCGTTTCACCCAGCTCTACATGTCGCTCCGTCACGACACCATCATAAGGGGCGGTAATATTGGTGTATCCAAGTGACTCCTTCGCCTGCACGACTGCGGCTTTTGCCGCCTTGACGGCCGCAGCAGCACTTCGAGCTTGAGCTTCAGCGCCATCCATTTGGTCTTGTGAAATCGCACCTTTAGGAAACAGCAGTCGATAACGCTTTAGTTGAGCTTGAGCTTCACGATTTCGAGCCTCTGCACTGGTTAACTGAGCTTGAGATGCGTCTAAAGAAGCCGATTGCTGAATAGCGCTGATTTCTAATAGCACGTCGCCCTTTTTAACAAAATCGTTAACGTCGACATACACACCAACGACTCGACCAGAGGTTTGAGCCGCAACTGTCCCTTTGTTAACTGGCTGGACAACACCTTCAAATGCAATCTGCTGTGGTATCTGCTCATAGGTCACGATATAACGATCATCAGCATAGCCAACGGCCCAATAACCGCTCGTGATTAAGGCAATACACGCAATCCAAATTCGCCTTTTCATACCCATCCCTCATGTTAATCGTTACGATTCCACTTGCTTATTGAATTCTAGTTAGATTAAACCGTTTGCGTTTGCTGTTGTTTATTATTCTTAATGCAGATCAACAAATTAGTTGCACCAAGCCCAACCATCATTGAGACAAAGAATAGCCATACCTCAATATTACCCAGTGCAAGGCTTGATAGTGCTGGCCCTGGACAGATGCCCACTAATCCCCAACCTAACCCAAAAATCGCAGCACCAGAGATAAGCCGGGTATCAACACTGCGAGTCGTCGCTAAACAGAATTTTTCTGCGTTTATAGGCTGCTGTCTTGCTTTAATAACGATGAAATAGGTCGGCATAAAAACGGCCAATGCGCCTCCCATCACAAACATTAAGCTTGGATCCCAAGCACCAGCCACATCCAAAAAACCTACGACTTTGGCTGGATTGGCCATTCCTGAGATAACCATACCCGCACCAAACAAAATACCTGCCACTAACGAGGTTAATCTAAACAACATCTGATTCATTTTGACTCACTTATAGAAGATGAAGGCGTACAAACACAGTAATGGCAGCAACGCCCATGAAGGTACCTGTCGCCGCAATAGAGCGAGTGGATAGTCGACCAACACCACAGATACCATGGCCACTGGTGCAACCATTTCCTAATCGAGTGCCTACCCCAACTAATAGGCCAGCAAGCGCCAAAACACCGTTATTAAAGTTAAAAGTTTGCGGCACTTGTGCATTTAAAAACCAAACGGCAATAGCACCACCAGTTACCATGCCAAGTGCAAATAACAAACGCCATGCAAAATCACGCGTTTTAGGCGTCATCAATCCCGTTAATACCCCACTTATCCCAGCAATTTTGCCGTTAAACAGCAACATGAGTGAAGTTGATATCCCTAGTAAAACACCACCTAACAACGATTCCCAAGGAATAGAAAACAACATTATTTATCCTTTTAACCTATGACAAATGAACTAATTACAAAAAACGGTCTGCAAACTTTGAATAAGCTGTACAACCCGCGGATCTGATAGCGAATAGAAGACTTGCTGCGACTCCTTTCTTGCTTTGATCATATTTTGCTTACGAAGTACGGTTAAATGTTGCGAAAAGGCTGATTGACTTAACATCGAGCTTTGCTGCAATTCTCCAACGCCCACCTCACCATTAATTAACTGGCAAAGCACCATCAAACGCTCAGGGTGGGCCATCGTTTTAAGCAACTCTGAAACCTCTATCGCATTTGTTTTCATTTGCTCCACATTGACTGATGTGATCTCCATCATTCCCCCTTCGCATTGCATTTAATTAGATAATACTAATGAATGAGCTTTAGTCAACGCTTATTTAGCTTATCCAAAATTAGATAAATTAACATTAGACATTGCTAATCAATAAATTTATAGTGACTTTAATTTACAACGGAGGGTAACAACATGACGATTGAAAATGGGGTAAGAATATTGGCGGGCAGCATGGTACTGCTGTCGATCGTTTTAACTGTGTTTGTCCATTCAAACTTTATTTGGCTAACGGTATTTGTTGGAGTGAACTTAATTCAAAGCGCTTTCACAGGGATTTGTCCAGCGGCCTTTTTCTTGAAAAAGCTTGGCCTGCACTGAGGATTTACTTACCTTACCATGCCGCTTTTGTTTAATTTTACTGGAGTAATTTATGACTAAGATTGTGATTATTGGTGGTGTCGCGGGTGGTGCATCCGCAGCGGCTCGTGCTCGTCGACTCAGCGAAGAAGCTGAAATCATTATGTTTGAGCGGGGCCCCTTCGTTTCATTTGCTAACTGTGGCTTACCATATCACATCGGCGGTGACATCAAAGAGCGCAGCAATTTGCTGCTACAAACACCGGAAAGCTTTTTAGCGCGTTTTAATGTGGATGTGCGCACTATGAATGAAGTGCTGCGCATTAATCGTGCAGCGAAAACCATCACTGTACGCAATCTGCTCGATCAGTCAGAGTACCAAGAAAGCTATGATTTTTTGCTGCTTTCCCCTGGAGCGGGTCCTATTGTCCCGTCGATTCCTGGGATTCAAAACCCACTGACCCATTCGCTGCGCAACATTCCAGATATGGATAAAATCATTCAGACGCTGCAAATGAATAAACCTGAGCATGCAACTGTCGTCGGCGGTGGTTTTATCGGTTTGGAAATGATGGAAGCGTTCCATCACCTTGGTATCAAAACCACGCTGATCGAAATGGCTGATCAGGTAATGACACCTGTCGATAGTGAAATGGCGGGCTTTGCTCATGCGGAAATTCGCGCTAAAGGCATCGATTTACGTTTAGGTGTTGCCTTAAAATCGGTCGAATATAAACCAGCGACGACGTTACCTAGCACAGAATCGGGTGAAACTCTGGAGCACAAACACATCGAAGGTGAACTGGATCTTGTGCTCAGCAATGGTGAAATACTCACCACTGACATCCTGATTATGGCGATTGGTGTGCGTCCAGAAACCAAACTGGCTGCTGAAGCGGGCTTACAACTCGGTGAACTTGGTGGCATTTGGGTGAACGAACAGATGCAGACCAGCGATCCAGCGATTTACGCCGTCGGCGATGCGATCGAAGAAAAGGATTTTGTTACAGGCAAACAAACACTGGTTCCACTCGCAGGCCCTGCTAATCGCCAAGGTCGCATGGCAGCTGATAACATGCTTGGTCGTAACGAAAGCTATCAAGGGACACAAGGAACTGCCATCTGTAAAATATTCGACTTAGCTGTAGCATCGACAGGTAAAAACGAGAAGCAACTGAAACGTGACGGTGTTGAATACGAAAAAGTATATGTACACACCGCAAGCCATGCTAGCTATTATCCCGGTGCCGAAATTGTCTCTTTTAAAATGCTCTTTGATCCACAAAATGGAAAAATATTTGGTGCGCAAGCGGTTGGTAAAGATGGCATCGACAAGCGTATCGACGTGATGGCTGTCGCTCAACGTGCAGGTATGACAGTAGAACAACTACAACACTTAGAGCTGACTTACGCGCCACCATACGGCAGCGCGAAAGATGTGATTAACCAAGCAGCTTTTGTCGCGACAAATATAATGAAAGGCGATGCAAAAGCCATCCATTTTGATCAAATCGATTCGCTAAGTGACACGCATATTCTTTTGGATGTACGTAATCCAAGTGAACGTGAAAATGGTAATCATCTCAAAGGCGACATCAATATTCCGGTTGACCAACTTCGTCAACGTATGGATGAACTGCCCAAAGACAAAGAGATCATCATTTATTGCCAAGTCGGGTTGCGCGGTAATGTAGCCTACCGCCAACTGGCCAATAATGGCTTTAAAGCACGTAACTTGATTGGTGGGTTCCGTACTTATCTGTTTGCAAAACAATAAAAGATTCAATTGAGTGCTGCTGATGCGGCACTCTTTTTAAGTTAACCGATGTAAACCGCGATTGGCATATTAGTCTGTTCTTCAAGCTCTTTTAATTTCGCCAACAAAGCTGAGTTAATTTGATTGCCAGCGGTCAACATTAAGTTTCCATTGGGTAAGTACAAATCACGCTTAATTTTCATACCCGGTTTCACTTCACTCAAACCGATGCACAATTCTAGGCCATCCTCCAAGTGTTTTAACGAAGTTACTACCATTAAAAAAGCATCCACGACTGTGGGGTCATATAAGGTTCCAGCCTGCTCTTTTATATAACTCTGCGCACTTTTGGTATGCATACGACGTGGATTATTTGGTGATGCAATATAGTAGTCATAATCTTTAACCACTTTAATAATACGTGAACACAAAGGTATTTCTTCACCATGTAAATGGCCTGGCTTACCAGTACCGTTATACAACTCATCTTGGTGGCGAATGATTTCGACTAATGGCTCAAAGCGCTTAATTCGGCCTAAAATCTCGGCGCCTAATACAGAATTGGCGTTAGGACTCTGAGGAATTGAGGTTTCTGGATCAACAATCAACTTTTCAAGTTCTTTATCTTTCGCACCGATTAATCCTATTTGGTGCATCAAACCACACAAGTAGACATGACTTACTTGGCTTTCAGGTAGTTTTAACCGCTGCGCTACTACCTTCGCTTGGTTAGCAATACGCTCTGCGTGATCGGCTGGGTGTCCCGTTCGATATTGAATGATCGCAGTAACCATACCTAGTATATCTTTAAACGTCTTGTTACGACTTATCAACAAATGTTCTAACTTTTTATTAGATGATTGCAGCTCTAACGTTCTCTCTTTTACCTTCTGCTCTAAATCTTGATTAAATTCAGCCAGCTTACGATTATTGTCCTCCAAGGCTAGATTCACCACTTCGAGCTCGCTATTGCGTTTTTCTAACTCGATAGCCAAATGTTCTCGCTCTTTTGTCAGACGATAAAACTCCGCTGCTTTTGAAACGATCAGTTTTAGGTTTTCGTTATCCCATGGTTTGCCAATATAGGTATGAATTCCGCCGGAATTTACTGCCCTGACGGTTGACTGAATATCACTATATCCAGTAAGCAGGATACGAATCGTCTCAGGATATAATTCTTTTGATTTTGCGAGAAAATCGGCACCATCCATCTCTGGCATCCGCATATCAGAGATAATAATAGAGACCTCATGTTGATCTAAATATTCCAAGGCTTCCTTTCCGCTATTAAAAGAAACTATGTCATAATCTGTACGCAAAACCCTCGTTAGTGATTTTAGAATTTCGCTCTCATCATCTAGCAGCAGAAGGCTAAGTCTATCACCACCAATCGCTATTTTTTGTGCGACATTTTCCATCGTTCCTCCTCCATTCTAGACAAATAACTGACCACGTCGTCTGATGATAATGCCTGACTCACCAAATGCCCCTGGATAATGGAACAGCCCAAGGTTTTCAATTTATCCGCTTGCTCCTGAGTATCAACCCATTCGGCGATCACTCCCATTTCAAGTGATTCAGCACTGTCTATCATTGCCCTCAGAATAACTTCATTGGACGCTGATTTGCCAATTGCTTGAACAAATCGTCCATCAATTTTAAGTACATCGAAAGGCATTTCGCACAGATATTCATAGCCCGCATATCCAGTTCCAAAATCATCCAGTGCACAGCTCAATCCCAACCCTTTCAGTTTACTGAGTTCTTGTTTCGCCTGAATAAAATCCTCAATAAAGTCATGCTCCGTTATCTCTATTGACAAGTTATTCAAACCGCAACTGAGCTTTGTAGTTAGCTTAGTCAATAATTCGTAAAATTGCCCATTTATCAACATGTTCCCAGGCACATTAACACTGATATTTCGATCTTTAATTAGTTTCTGATGTTGTTTGATGAACATCAGTACGTCTTCCAATATTTTTTCGGTCAACACTTTAGTTAAACCATACTGCTCAATTATGGGTAAGAAGCTGGCTGGATATTGCCACCCATTCTCAACTGTTTTGCGCCTAGCTAATGCTTCAAATCCACAAACATCACCAGTTACCGTCGACAGTTGCGGCTGATAAAACGCGCAGAAATAGCGTCTATCGATATCGTTTAATACAGAAAATAGCGCCAATAACTCTCGGGATTGAGGATCATTATCGAGCCAGTAAATCGGCAGTTGATGATGCAAACGCACTCGCGAGCGTTCATTAAGGTCAGCAATAGATATATCATCGACTTGATGCAACGATTTGACATCACAGAGCAAAACCGTGTATCTGGTTTTAATAAGATGTGTGTCGACTTCAACAGGCTGAGAGAGTCGCGAACATAGACGCATCACAACTTGATAACCTTTGGGGCTGTATGGAATGCACATAAACAGCTTATCTTTGTAGCGATATATGGTTTCCGGCTCTGTATTACCATCACTCAGATGCCACGCCAGCGTTTTAATAAATTGATTACCAAGCGCTCCGCCGTATTGATGGTTAATTTCGTCTAGATTAGCAATATTCACCATGACCAAAGCGTATGAGGAGTCACCATGTTTTTTCAATTCGATAATCTGTTCATCTAACGTACGCCGGTTTTTTAAGTTCGTCAGCACATCACTACCTAGCAATGCTTCACGCTCCAATAAACTCAAACGTATAGTTTCAATCAGCTCCTCTCTATCCCATGGTTTTTGGAGAAAACGATGCAATTTCCCTTCGTTCAAAGCACGAGACAAACCTTTGATGTCAGCTTGACCAGATAGAATAATGGTTACAACATGAGGATACTTATTGCGAATATTGACGACCAGCTCTGTCCCATCCATATTAGGCATTCGATAATCAGAAATCACAATTTCGATAGGGTGCCGCTCTAAAATAGTCAGAGCCTCAAGGCCGCTACTCGCACAATGAACCACAGAAAAATGCGGTTTGAATTCACGAGTTAAAGCTTTAAGTACCGCTGGCTCATCATCTACAAGCAGAATTTCTTTATATCGAAACATACAATTACCCCAATCCTTTCATCGAATGATGAGGTGCAACATAAAGCGGTAAACGAATATAGACGCAGGTTCCTTGACCTATCGTCGACTGAATTTCAATTTTCCCGAGGTGCTCTTCTATGATTTCTTTCGCAACAGATAATCCAAGTCCTGCACCATCACCGATACGCTTGGTGGTAAAAAAAGGATCAAAAACGTACACTAAATCTTCCGGACAAATGCCTTTACCGTTATCGCATACCGATAGACAGACACTCGATTTATTCTCGATTAATAAGCTGTTTTCCATATACAAGGCGACATTGACTTCACCATCAGTATGAGAGAATGACTGTAACGCATTGACTAACAAATTAATCAGTACTTGTTGGAGCTTATGGGTTTGCCCTAGAACATAAAATGGTATTTGAGGAGGTTCATAATTTAAGCGTGCTTTCAGCTTCATTTCACCCAACACCATATTAGTTGCAGAGCTAACCACGTCTCTTAAATCGACCATTCCAACTGATAATTTGGACTCGTGATAATACACATTCAAGCTCGCTACAATGTTTTTAATACGCGAAAGCCCCTCTAAACTTTCCACAATGATAGACTCGCTATCATCAAGTATTTCTGCCAACTGACGGTCGTTGATCTGCTGGATCTCTGGGTGTGCCTTCACTTGGGCAAGATAGGAACTTAACGTGTTGAAATTACTCATCACAAAGCCGAGTGGATTATTGATTTCATGCGCAACACCGGCGGCCAATTTACCTAAAGAAACCCTTTTTGCATCTTGCTCATTTCGTTGAAGATCACTACTACTCTCCCGCATAGACGACAGTAATTTTAAGGCCATCTCAACCAGTAACATGCCTTCTTGGATTTTTTCTAATTCACTTAAGTCAAAAGCATTCAGCGTTGTTCGCGCAAGAAACAGGCTATAGCGCCGCGTCAGTGAGGAGACGGAAAAGGTAACGCCACTTTTCCAAGCAGGAAAGTCATTGTGATAGTCTGAGAATTTCCCCGCCTCATTGGCTAAATCAGGGAAGTAACTAAACTCCGTATCGGCTAAGACCGGGTATGTGCTTAACTTAATTGTATCGGTGATTGGAAAACTAGAACGCAGTATCTTGAGCCTCTGCTCAGAATTGTAAGAAAATAGCACGATATGTGTATTAGGGAATAAAGGCTGAACATGAGTAATAAACTGATCTAACTTGTCTTCTTGTGATTGATTTGAAAACATAACTCCTAGCAAAGAAAGTACGACGTAGTGAAATGTTGAGTCCAAGCTGTGTTCTTCTTGAAAGCGTCTATTCTCTTCCTGTTGCTGGGTTTTACTCACATGCATACTCCCTAATCAAATAACGATAATTTTCACTCTATTGCTAGTGTAGCCAATTCGATTGCGTCTATCGGCAACGTAATGATGAATTCAGTACCTTTATTCACTTCGCTATGAACTGCAATGGTGCCTTTATGACCATTGATGATCCCGTACGAAACTGATAAACCTAATCCTGTGCCGGACCCAACCGCTTTGGTGGTAAAGAAGGGTTCAAAGATGCGATCTTTAATCGCATCAGGAATACCGCTTCCCGTATCTTTAATGCGAATTTCAACCTGTTTCTCATTTAACTTAGCTAATGAGATGGTGATGGTGCCTTCTCCGACAATCGCCTGACTTGCATTGACAAGAATATTAAGAAGAACTTGGTTAATCTGCATTGGCTGGCAATACACGTCAGGCACGTTTTCTTGATATATCTTCTCTAAAGTAATGTTGTATTTGATTTCGTTATTGATGATTTTCAGCGTTGATTCGATACAGTTTTCCAAATTTGCATAGCTCCATTCAGAACCATCAACGTGTGAAAACTCTTTCAAATTTTTCACAATGGCCATTACTCGAGATGAACCTTCTAGTGATTCTGAAATCAAATCTGCCGTATCTTCTAAAATAAAATCAATCTGTTTCTCTTGTAGTAATGACTCACACTTTGCCGCTAGAGCGGTATCATTTGCTTGTGAAACCTGCTGTTTTATCCCTTCTAAAACGGCGGCTAGCGTTTGAAAATAGTCACTCAGTGTTTGAATATTGGATGTGATAAACCCTACTGGATTATTGATCTCATGGGCGATACCTGCTGAAAGCTGCCCAATAGAGGCCATTTTCTCTGATTGCAGTAGTTGTCCTTGTGCATCTTCGAGTTTTTTAATCAACACTTTTTGCGCTTGATGTTCTTGCTCTAATTGATGAGAAATGCGCTTAAGTTCCTGCTGCTGGCTAGCTTGTATCGTTACGTCATAGACACATATACAGACATGCTCGATAGTCCCATCTTCACTATGAATAGGGATGATCTCCAAATCTTGATACATCTGTTCTTCTTCACCCGATACAGGGCGGGAACTTTTAAAGGGCAATAGGTGAGGCTTCTGCTCCCAGCTACTAAAGCTTGAAGTTTCAATCACCAATGCCGTATCAATTTTTCGTTTAAGGTAGTCTGCGGAATGAGGAAATAGTTCAAGTATGTTCTTTCCTTGCATCACATCACCATCAAAAATGACTCGGGATTGGAAATAGTCATTAGCTTTCACGATAATGTAATCCTGTCGTACTATGCACAACGCAAAAGAGAGTTGATCCAGCAGATCAGAAAGCAGTAAGCGGCTTTTTCCCATTCCAAACTCCTACATCAACTCATCGAGGTGAATGAGTACCTTATCCAATTCGTTGTCTGCAAAACAGATGATGGTTTTAGCAGAGAATGACGCTTTTTCGACTAAAAAAGAGATTTCCATAATTAAAGATAGCTTCCACTGAGAAATGGGAAGCGGCTGTGTTGACGGATAAAACAGCACTGGAGACTGAATTTTAGTTTTTATGTCTATTTGCTGACATAGACCCTTTAGACTTGCACCAGATAAAATATTCGAGATATCTAAAATGCTCTCCTCTAGGCTCACGACATCTTGAGCATCACCTGTTGATTGTTTTAGATCGCTCACTATCTGTTCACAGCCTTTTCTGCTCATTAAGGTCACTAACTCACCATCCATGCCACCAAAAAAAGACTGCCGAGTGTAGTAATAATCGGTTTCATAAGATTGCAGTTGCGCTAAATCCTCATCCGTTGCCACTCCAATACTGGGTACAGATATAGTGACGTGTAAATTAAGTAAGGTAGCCAGTTTATTTGCTGCTCTGCCCATTGAGATATTCATAAATTCTTGCAGGGCGTCTTTATGGTCTTCTGAAAGTGCCATTGTCATAATAGTCCTACCTCGTGCAATGTTTGTTTTAGCTGTGCTGGGTCAAGTGGTTTTTGCAAAAAGGTGACTGCACCGAGTTCTCTTACGCGCTGCTGAGCAAAAGGTTGAATATCGGCACTAATGACAATGACAATACTTTTAGCATCAATGCTATGCAAATATTCAAGGACTTGGAAGCCATCCATTTCTGGCATCGTCAAATCTAAAAACATCACTTCAGCGCACCCATTTTGGTAATTGACTAGGGCTTCTTTGCCATTTTGGGCTTCGTTGATTTCTACATCCCACTCTTCAGGAATCGCCCTCATTACCGCTTTTCTCGACATCTTTGAATCGTCTGCTATTGTAATTTTAATTGCCATGCTCGCTCCCTCTAACCAAAAAAAGTAATTATATAATTACTCAATAAATATGGGTTTTAGCTCAACTAATACGCTTGCAATGGAACTTGGTACACCGTCAATCAGTGTTTGGTAGCTCTCATTTTCCTTACATGCTTCTATACGATTTGCAAGCCCCACAATACTGCCAAGTACAACAGATTTGTCATCTGAAAAAAAATCACTCTTACTTTGATTAAGAACGATCTCTCCAATCTCTGAACCGTATCCCCATATCATCAGCATATATGCCGTTACTATGTAGTAATCAGCATATTCTTGTTGAAGCTCCAAGAAAGAATCAACATTATGGATATCAGCGCCTTCCTCCATCAAAATCAATTTTCCGATTGCGGTAAGCAAGCTTGAGACAAACACCCGATCTTTATCTTGTAGGGAGTACCCCAAGTTTTTAGCCAGTAAACGGGATATATAGCTCACCCTCAGCGCCTGTTCTGAAATATCTTGGTGAGCCTTTTTTGAAACTAAGCTGTTAGCGTGATGGCTCAATAACGATATGGCGATGCTCTCCACTAAAGTCGCGCCTAAACGTCCAACAGCTTCCGATAGTGAATCTGTAGTTCGACGAAAACCTAAGTAAGAAGAATTGGCAATTTGAAACACTCGTGCGACTAATACAGGCTCATGGCTAATGGTGTCTGCGATCGATTGAAGATCACAAGTAGGAGAGGCGATAGTTTGTTGTAAACGATGTATCGAATTGGGTAACACCGGAAGATCTTTCAAGCTTCCGAGTTTAATTCGACACTCACTGTTAAACGGCATTTGATAAAGACGTTCGGTACATTCAAATAAGCGTTCAAAGTCCTCTTGTGTGAATGGCTTAGGCAGTACGAAGTGGGAATACGCATGCGCTTTTTGAGGCAAATTCTCCTGCGTATTCCCAGTTAAAAGAGCTCTCACTACTTGCGGGTAAGACTGCTTTACCTCTTTTAAAAGCTCATCGCCACATTTATGCGGCATGAGTAAATCTGAAATGATAATGGCTGGCGGTTGGCAATTATGCTTATTCCATTCTGACAACCAATCTAGTGGCTCTGAAACGAGTATAATTTCCCATTCTGGACGAATACGCCTGATCAAACGAGCAATGGCTTTAAGCATAAAAACATCATCATCTATGCACATGACTTTCAAATGTACTTTTTCCATTTGATTCTCACTTAGCTTCATCGTTTTATTTATTCATATATTGGTTGATTTCGTCCAACAACAACTTACTTTGATCATTGATAGAACTGATTGAAAACTCGGTGTCTTGAGTAACATTGGTTAGATTATCAGTTGCGGCTTCAAGTTTCTGGAATTCAGATGCTAATACATCCGCTCCGACAAACCGAGATGACGATTTCATGGTGTGTGAAATGTGATGAATCACCTCAACTTGGTTGCCACAAAACGCATTGCTAAGTTTGTTCAAAGCTTCCAACAGGCTTTTTCGATAGCCGCACAGCATCTCATTCACATTCTCTTCACCAACCATATCCGCCACCCTCTCTGGTGAAAAATACTGCAATCCGTCCATAAAGTGCACCCATAAGCCAAAAAAGTTGATATATGCATCCTGACTTCTAATCCAAAGCGTTAGTACTAGTGTAGACCATATTGCTTAAGTGCTAACAAAAAAGAGCGAGTGAAGTGTATGTATTAGCTTAATACTGCATTGGTAACATCGTAAGAAATAAAGCAATTTCTACCTTGATGCTTTGCTTGGTACAAGGCTTCGTCGGCCAGATTGTAAATATTAGCGATAGACTCAGTACCATTCGGCGTTAACGAGATGACACCTTGAGATAAGGTGACATGATCAGCAATTTCGCTGTATTGATGAGGATAGTGTGCCTTGATCATTGATTGTTGGATTCGCTCAGCGGCGATCAGTGCTTGTTCATAATTGGCATTGCCCAGCAGCACTAAAAACTCTTCACCGCCATATCGCCCTACATACTCACCAGTGCGCACAAATAACTGATTCACCGTTTGCGCAATGGTAATCAAGCAGTTATCTCCTTCTATATGGCCGTAGTTATCGTTAAACCGTTTGAAATAGTCCACATCGATTAAAATGAGGCTCATGGGAAATTTGTGCCGCCCATGCCAACTGATCATCTCTTTAAGCTTGTCATCTATAAATCGACGATTAAAGACTTGCGTTAAGCCATCTTCATTTGCTTGCTGCTGCAAAACACGATTTAGCTCTTCAAGTTTAACCGTTGCGCGTTTAAGCTCTCGACGCATACTTGCAATACGCTGCATGGCTAATAATTTGGAGTTGAGTACCAGTTTATCGACTGGCTTGGTTAAGTAATCATCACCGCCTGCCTCTATCGCTTGCGCGATCATCGACGGTTCATCATGCCCACTTAAAAAGATAATAGGCACCCATTCATGGTATTGCTGACGTATTTTTTTCGACAATTCAAAACCATTCATGCCGGGCATCGAAATATCCATCAGAATCAGTTCTGGATCAAATTGGCAATAGCTATCCAATGCCGCTTGTCCACTGGCAACCGCCTCCACGTGATGACCGAGCTGTTTAAGACGAATGGTGAGTTGCATTCGATCCAATTGTACGTCATCGACCAGTAAGATCCTCATAGAAGAGCCCGAACTTACCATCTGTAACCCCTTTAAATTTCAATCATATGCTTACGTATAACATAGATTTATTCACTTTCTTTGTTTAATTTTGCGCACAATATTGACTTTTCGCTATAAATTTTTAGCATGTAGCTTTTCCCCTAAAGAGATATCTTCATGTCTGAAGTAAAGCAAACCGAACAACCTGTAGTGGACTTAGACGCCATCTCGCCAGAATTGCGCCAAGTAATTGAATTTGATCAAGTGCCACAAGAGATGTACTACATGGTCGTGTCTATACATGAAGTCTCTGAAGAAGCGGTACGCGAGTCTTGGAACTCTCTACCAGCCAGTGCGCAAAATGTGTTGGATAATTTTGAACAGTTTCATGCGTTGATCTCTGTCAGCCAAGCTTTTGCTGGTGTCAATGTCATGGAGGAGTTCCCAACATTGAATTTACCGAAAGAGATGACAGACCAAGATAAAGAAGAGTACCGAGCAGAGCTTCTTGATCAAGTGCTGCATAACTGTGTGAAAGATATGGTTAAACAGATCAAAAAAGCACGCCGCGACCCGATTCTAAAACGCGATTTTAAAGACGTGTTTGCAAAATAAAACGCACACCATTGAGCATAAAGCCGTCAATTTTATATGACGGCTTTTTCTATTGAACCTGAACTCGAGATAAGAGAGGCTTAGGTTATTGAATCAATACATTAATAATGAAAAACATTAATGCGTTAAGACGATATCACGCTGCGACACGCTCACGCCTTTAATTTGCACATACAGCGAATCACCAACATCCAGTTGTAGCTCATCGGCCGCCCATTTGGTTACCGTAGCCCACAGGTAACACCCTTCGCCTAACTTGAGTTTTATCCCCACACTCTGTTTATCAGTACCTAGAGGCTGCTTTTCAAGCTGGCAAATCTGCGCAGGCAGAATATTACGAATTGACGTCCGGTTTGGCTTATCAAGCGCCACCGAAACATCATTTGCACGGATCTGTAATCGCAGTGCAGAGCCTACCTCGCCTTCCACATATTGCACCCAAAGTTTGACATCATCTGCAAGCGAGACCTGTGTGAGCGCATAATCTTTGTTGTGCTGGCAGATGTGGGCAGAAAACAGACTACTTTGGTCGGCAAATGATTGCCAAGGACGCATATAATTTGAAGACCACACTTGCTCTAGCTCACCGCTTATCAGCACAGCGCCCTGCTCTAACACAACTAAATGATTAGCCAGACGCAAAATTTCATTCATGCTGTGCGTCACATAGAGAATGGGAATATGTACGCTATGAGCCAGCTCTTCCAAAAAAGGCATCACTTCACGTTTGCGCGGCATATCGAGCGATGCCAACGGCTCATCCATCAATAAAATATCTGGCTTGGATAGTAAGGCTCGGCCAATCGCTACTCGCTGTTTCTCCCCACCAGATAAATCAGGCGGATAACGTGTAAGTAATGGCGCTAAGGCCAATAATTTTACGATGGCGGCGAAGTGGTCGGCATCCTTTTTTTTGACACCATAGTTTAAATTGCCATGAACGGTGTAATGTGGAAACAATCGAGCATCTTGAAAAACGTAACCAACATTGCGCTTTTCAACAGGCAAGTTGATTTTTTTTCGTTGACTAAATAGGATGCGGCCATTGATCTCGATTTCACCAAGTTCAGGCTTCACCAATCCACTAATAATATTGATGAAGGAGGTTTTACCCGCCCCTGAACGCCCGAAAACAGCACAAATACCACGGCTTGGTAAAACCAAATCCGCATTAAGCTTGATATCACCTAACTGTTTTTCAAATTGAATCTTTAACCCACTCATCATTGAGTCCCTAAGCGCCGAGTCATTCGGCGGCTAATCACTTCAGAAATGAATAACGAAGCCAAGGCAATCATGATCGAGATAATACACAAACGCATCGCTTCCATTTCGGCTCCTGGCGTTTCTAAAAAGTTATACATCGCAAGAGGAAGCGTTTGTGTTTCACCGGGAATATTGGACACAAAGCTAATGGTGGCCCCAAACTCGCCTAGGCTGCGAGCAAAAGAGAGCATCGCGCCAGTGATCAGCCCGGGTATCGTTAAGGGTAATGTAATGGTCAAAAAAACTTTGAGTGGTGAAGCGCCTAAGGTTCGAGCCGCTTGCTCTAACTTAGGATCGACGCTTTCAAGGCTTAAACGAATCGCACGAACCATCAAGGGCAGTGCGATGATGACACACGCCAACACGGCTCCACGCCAACTGAAGCTGAAACGCAAGCCAAACATATTATCAAGCCACTGCCCAATTACGCCTTGTTTACCCATGGTGATCAACAGAAGATAACCCACGACCACTGGCGGTAAAACGAGCGGCAAATGCACTAGGCTATCCAGTATACTTTTACCCCAAAACTGCTTTCTGGCGAGTAGCCACGCAAAAAACATTCCCAGCGGTAAGAGCCAAAGCACGGTATAAATCGCGACTTTTAAGCTCAGTTGCAGTGCAACCCATTCGTACTCAGAAAGCAAAGGAATCCGTTCCTGTTATCACGCTAAAACCGTAGTTCTGTAAGATACTTTTTGCTTGATCGCTGCGTAAAAAAAGCATGAATTGATTCACCGTATCACGCTCAGTTAGCTGCACTAAAGGATAATGGATAGCGCTGTGTAGGCTTGAATCAAATTCGTGTACCACTTTGACCTTATTGCTCATCAATGCATCCGTCTTATATACAATACCAAGTGCGGCTTCTTGACGTTCCACTAGCGCAAGCACTAAACGTACGTTATTGGTTTGAGCCAGCATAGGGGCGAGCGACGACCACACTTTTAACTTTTCTAGTGCCTCTTTGGCATACATTCCCACAGGCACTGCCATTGTGTTACCTATCGCTAAACGTGAACCGTTCAAGGCGTCAAGCCATGCCGCAACATCATTTACCACCAGCGAATTGAGCTTCGACGATTGAGGGGCGATAAGCACCAGCTGATTTCCAGCCAACAATGTGACCTTATCGCTCGTCACAATGTTCTTGTTAAGCAAGTGAGTAACCCAGTTATCATTGGCTGAAATGAAAATATCCGCTGGTGCACCTTGCTCAATTTGACGAGCAAGCGCGGATGAACCCGCATAAACGGGCACAATGTCTAACGGTTGTTTCGGCTGGTAAGCCGCAATCAATTCATTAACCGCATTCGTCATGGATGACGCTGCATAAACAGTGATTTTCTCTTGTGCATAAACCGCCGTGCAGCACAGCATGGCGACGATAGAGAGCAGTATTTTTCTCATGTTAACGCTCCGTTAATTCTGGCCATAATAAGGCCAAGTTCAAATGCTCTTCAATCGCATCCGCAATGCGGTTAATGGCTTGTTCTTTTTGCGCCACATGATCGTAATAACTTATATCAGCGGCACCAGCCCAGCGACAGATAAGCTCAGTTACGGGAAAACTATCAAAAATTCCGTGCATGTAAGTCCCCAACACTTGCTGGCAATCACTTAATAAACCATCACGGTTGCCATTGTCTAACGTGATGATTGCTGAGGATGATGCATCATCGAGCGTTGTGCGTCCAACGTGGATCTCGTAGCCTGAGACCTTCGCTTTACCTTGCGGTAAAATAAGCTCGCCTTGAACATTCCTGAGCGTTTTTTCAGCGGTGAGTTCTGTACTGACGTTCAACAACCCCAGTCCTTCACTTTCGCCCGCTTCACCTTCAACGCCGAGTGGATCGCGAATTACCCGACCTAACATTTGGTAACCACCACAAATGCCCATCACTTTGCCTCCGAAACGCAAGTGACGTTTGATATCCTGATCCCAACCTTGTGAGCGAAGATACGCAAGATCGTCCCTTACAGATTTACTGCCCGGAAGCAGAATCAGATCCGCATTTTCGATCCGTTCACCCTTTCCCACATAACGCAAGTCAACATCAGGATTTAAACGCAACGCATCAAAATCAGTATGGTTACTAATACGAGTTAACACTGGCACCACAATATTCAATTTACTGTTGCTGCTGAGGGTTTGCGCTTGAGTGATCGCATCTTCAGCTTCTAAATCAAAGCCATGTAAATAAGGCAGCACACCAATAACGGGTTTACCCGTTTTTGCTTCTAACCAATCAAGGCCAGATTGCAGTAACGCAATATCACCTCGAAAGCGGTTAATCACAAACCCTTTTACACGCAGCTGTTCCGATTCAGAAAGCACTGCTAACGTGCCATACAGATGAGCAAATACACCGCCTCTGTCAATATCGGCAATGATAATCACAGGTACATCGGCCGCTTCAGCAAACCCCATGTTAGCAATGTCATTTTCGCGTAGGTTGATTTCAGCCGGGCTTCCCGCCCCTTCAATCATGATACTTTGATACTCGGCTTGTAACCGAGCGTAGGAATCAAGCACAGTATTCATCGCGACTTTCTTATAATCGTGATAACCCGTTGCTTCCATATTAGAGAGCGCTCTGCCTTGCAGGATAACCTGCGCACCCGTGTCTGAATTTGGCTTGAGTAATACAGGGTTCATGTGTACCGATGGCTCAACGCCACACGCTTGAGCCTGAACAGCTTGCGCTCTCCCGATTTCGCCACCATCGGCCGTCACCGCACTATTGAGCGCCATGTTTTGCGGCTTAAAAGGGGCTACTTTTATTCCTCGACGTGCTAACACTCGGCATAAGCCTGCAACTAGCACACTTTTTCCAGCGTCGGAAGTGGTGCCCTGCACCATCAATGACCTTAATGTTGATTCCATATTAACTCTACGATAGGCGTTTGCTGGTAATCATACCGTCACAGCTGCTACTCACTCAATAAAATGAATGGAATATTAATGTTCCGCTCAGAGTGTGTTCAACATCTTAGTGTTTAAATCGCTTCATCAAAACAACAAACCCATAGAGGAATTAAAAATGAAACGTACAACACTAGCCCTAGCAGCTTCGATGATTATTGCTCCTGTTTTCGCTTTTGCAGGTAACCATAACCAAAACAGTAGTGCCATCAATTACAATGGTCCTATCGAACTTACGTCTGTGGAATCGTTGCTAAAAGACACCAATATGTTTACAGAAAAGCATGTTGTGGTTGAAGGAAAGTTGATTCGTCAAATCAGAAAAGACACATTCGTATTCAGTGATGGCAACGGTGAGATTCAAGTAGAACTGGATGATGATATCCACTTCACAGCGCCACTCAATGCTGAGACTAAGGTTCGCCTTTATGGCGAATATGAAGGAGGACTGACACCTGAAATCGAAGTGGATCAGATCCAAGTTCTATAATCATTACTGTTTATTGCTCTCTTGATGGTAAAACACAAAAAATAAGATGGATTTTTTTGTGAAAATGGCCTGTAATTTGCAGGCCATTGCTGTATCTTATTCAGCTTAATTTTCATCTTTTCAGGACGAAGCGTACATGTATAAAAAAGCGTACTCACTAGGCCTAGTCGGTTTGTCATGCGTTCTTTCTTTCTCTGCGCAAGCTAACAATTTTAATTATAACTTCTTTGAAGTCAGAACCGCTATCAGCCCTGAATCCTCAGGTGCAGAATTTAGTACTTATTTAACCGATAACACACACCTGGTCGCTCGTTACGATTCGAGATTTGACGGAGATTGGGATGCCGCTGGCGGAATTGGCTTTAACGGTCCAATAAACCAATTTGCTGATGTCTACGGACAAATGCTTGTTCACCACATTAGACCTACCGATGAACAGGGTGGCAAAAGCGAAACCCAGTTGGAGTTTAATATTGGCAGCCGGATCTGGTTATCAAGCCAAATTGAAGCCAATATTAAACTGGGTAAGAACGATGAACACTCGGTATTTTGCGCTGGATTACGTTTTCACTCTACCGAACAATTATCGTTAGGAGCTGAAACCAAAAACAACGGCGTTTACGGCCCACAGATCGTCATGAATGTTCGTTTTCAGTTCTAAAACGTAAAGCGGCCTTCAGGTTTAAGCGCATGATGCTTCTTCGCTACTTGTGCGCTTCTTTTACTCTTTGTATCAACAGAATTACCCCACAAATTTGATGTACTCCACGATATCAGATATTTGGAAGCGACTTCTCATATATCAGCGATATACTATGCACTCAATAACTTATATGTGCCGCTATGTTTCGCTCTTTCTATAAATACTTAGCTCAATGGCTATTTGTTAGTGTCGTGCTTGGGGTTGTGCCCTTTCTTTATTTCGTCAAAGAATTCGACAAAGCTCATGAACAAACTGTGCAAATGATCGAACAAAAAAGCCATTCTCAACTCGAATACAATAAGCACGAACTGCTTACTGCGTTTAATGACGTTTACAATTCCACTCAAATATTGTCAAACAACACCATGTTGTACAGCGCATTACGTCTTCCCTCCACCGAAAATATCGAAGCGGTACAGGCGTTTTGGTTATTAGCAGCTCGTATTCAAACTCTTTATTCTCGGCTCAGGCTTTTTGATATAGCGGGTAACGAATTAATTCGCGTGAATCAGAGTAATGGATCAACAGAAGTAGTACCAAGATCACAACTAAAAAACAAATTGCACCGAGACTATTTTCAGTATGCGCAAAACCTTTCCCCAAACCAAATTGGGATCTTCGGTGTTGATAGTGAAAGAGAAGAAGAAAATTATGGTACTGCTCCCCAGATAACCGCAGTATTTAGGATTATTGCACCAATAGATTTTGATGGAAAAAGGCAAGGCTATTTTGTAGCAAATCTTAACTTAACCCAATTGTACAAAAAATTTAACCAGAGTTTAAATTCACTGAGTCGCCCAGACATCATCAGTTTCAAGGGTCAGTATATTCATCATGAAAATGAGATCTTATCTCAGCAAGAAAACCCGTCGAAATACCACATGCTGAATATTAACAGTGTCGCCCCTATACTATGGAAAAGTATGCAAGAGCAAGCTTCTGGCACGGTATGGGATAACAACTGCTGGTATAGTTTTACTCAAGTTCCTTTGCAATCCATATTCCCAGAAATGGAGCCAATTTACCTAATTCAGTCATTAAATGGTGATGCGCTCAATAAATTGCTTTCTGCCACAGAGCTAAAAATTGGCTTTCAAGCAGTTGGCATCGCGCTATTAGTAATGACGATTGCCGCCGGTTTTATTCGTTGGAACGCAAACCACGATAAAAACAGTATCGAGAGCAAACTGGCTAGGGCGGCGATGAATGGTATGTCCGCTATGGTGATTACCGATCGTAATAACCGCATTATCAAAGTAAACAATGAGTTTACCCGGATCAGCGGCTACACCTTAGCCGAGGTAAGAGGTAAACAACCTTCCGTTTTTTCCTCCGGTAAGCACAATCAAGCTTTTTACATGAATATGTGGAAAGTGCTGCAAGACGAAGGGTTATGGGAAGGTGAAGTCATTAATAAGCGTAAAGATGGCTCAATGCAAACCGAGATCTTACGTATTCAAACCATCCGTGATTCAGACGGAATTATTCAGTTTTATGTGGCCTCCTTTGTTGATATTAGTCATCGCAAAGAGCTAGAAAATCGCCTGCGTGAGCTCAGCGAGAAAGATGCGCTCACCAACATTTGGAACCGCAGGAAATTTGATCAAGAAATGCGTTCAGAATGCTTACGCGTAAAACGTTACCAAGCTCAAGTGCAGTCGTGCTTAGCAATTATTGATATCGACCATTTTAAACGTATTAATGATAAATTAGGCCATGCAGAAGGCGATAAAATCATTCGTTCTGTCGCAACACAATTAAGTGAGCACCTAAGAGAAACGGACTTTTTAGCTCGCATCGGAGGCGAAGAGTTTGCCATCATTATGCCTCATACACCACTGGCAGAAGCTGAGTTGGTCATGCACCGTTTACGAGTAGCCGTTCACTTAAATCATCGTTTAGAAGTGTCGATCAGCGGTGGCATCACTGACATTACAGAAAAACCAGAAGAAGTGTATAAACGGGCAGATATTGCATTGTATGAGTCAAAAGCTTCGGGGCGTAATCTTGTCTCGGTATTGACCAGTGTCGAGATGGAAGAATTTGCTTAACAATTAGCACCATTTAAGTGCATCGAGAAATAAAATGGGTTTATTTTCGTGCAATTATCGCAAACTTAGTTTGTAACGTATTGTTCGCTATCATTTTTACTTTTGGCTTAAAACTTGTACTACTCTCTAATATGTTAAATAGATTGCACATATTTAGGGAGAAATAAGATGCAAGAAACACTAACCGTTGTGTTAGCAGGTGGCGTCGGTTCGCGGCTATCTCCGCTAACTGATGACAGAGCAAAACCGGCTGTACCCTTTGGTGGAAAATATCGAATCATTGATTTTACACTCACCAACTGCCTACACTCAGGGCTACGAAAGATTTTGGTCCTGACTCAATATAAATCTCATTCATTACAAAAACATTTACGTGATGGCTGGTCTATTTTCAATCCAGAACTCGGCGAATTCATTTCTGTGATCCCCCCGCAGATGAGAAAAGGCGGAAAATGGTACGAAGGAACGGCGGACGCTATCTATCACAATATGTGGCTACTTTCACGCAGTGATGCCAAACACGTCGTTGTTTTATCTGGTGATCATATCTACCGGATGGACTATGCCTCTATGCTCGAAGCTCATAAGCAAAAAAATGCTGCACTGACTATCGCCTGCATGGATGTCCCAAGAGAACAAGCTTCTGCCTTTGGCGTGATGAATGTGGATAATGACTTCAAAATCACCTCATTCATCGAAAAACCAAGTGACCCACCCTCCATGCCCAATAATCCTCATCGCAGCTTAGTTTCTATGGGGATCTACATTTTTGATATGGAAGTATTAAAAAGTGCTTTGATTAATGATGCTGAGCTGGAAAACTCGAGTCACGATTTTGGCAATGACATCATTCCCAAATTGATTGAAAGCCATGCTGTTTATGCGTATGAGTTTTGCGGTGACCGGGGGCGAGTCGCTAAAGATTGTTACTGGCGTGATGTCGGAACACTTGATTCTTTTTATAACGCTAACATGGATTTACTCGAACCCGTTCCACCAATGAACTTATACCAAAAAAACTGGGCCATTCGAACATACGAAGCGCAATACCCACCTGCGCGCACGGTTTCTTCTGCAACAGGTAACGAAGGTATATTCATTAATTCGATCATTTCAAACGGTGTGATTAACTCTGGAGGTTCTGTACAACACTCCATTATTTCTTCAAACGTCAGAATTGATGATGGTGCAACAGTGGTCGATAGCATTTTATTTGATGACGTTGAAGTCGGCGCAGGGTGTCAGCTCATGAGATGTATTATTGATAAACATGTAAAAATCCCTCCACATACTCAAATTGGCTTAAACCCAGTTGAAGATGCCCAGCGTTTCCGTATTTCAGAAAATGGCATTGTTGTGGTACCCGAAAGTTATCAATTCTAAACCTAGATTTTTTTGCCCACTCAATTTATCCCTCATTAAAATGAAGCCTTAGCACACGCTAAGGCTTCTTACTTTACACTGAGTTCAAAACATACCGATTAATCACGCTCGGTTATGGACACGTTGTTGCATCCCAAAACCAATTTGACTGAATCGGTGACTCCCAAACGCCGGGGTTGTTTTTGGCAATAAAACATTTCCCGTTGTAAATCACAACATCGCCAGTTTTCACCTGTGTGGATCCGGGAACCCAAGTAATGACATTGCTAGGATTCGTGGTACCACCGGTATCGCCACCGCCAGTATCTCCACCGTCACTGCCACCAGAAGATAGGTCAGCAAGTGGAAGATCCGGTTGTTCAAACTTGAAGGCGTAATCGACACCATTAATGTTTACGCTGTAATTTGCAGGCCCAGAAATAGGCAGATAGTAAACCATATCCAGTTCATACACGCCGCCTGCGGGCAGAGCTTTCCAATTAGGTAAGCTAAACGCTACGCGGTGCATGACGCCGTCTAAACCACCGACGTTGTTGGCGCGAGTATGGCCAGAAGCAATCACCTTCAAACCACCACCAGATTGGTCTTTAGCATTATCAGGTGCAGATACGGGGATATCAAACTGGAACTCAGTACCTCCGGGGATATCTTGACCCGTGTTGTTAGTAAAGCTGATTTTCGGATTGATTGGGTAGTTTTGATCACCCACCTTAAATCCACCAACGGAGACCGCGATGTCTACGGTTTCACTGGCAATCGTTCCTGTTGCAAGCGTGTTGCCATAAGGCGTTGCCGACTTAAACTTGTCATAAATTGCTTTCGTCATGGTATTACCCATGTGGTATTCGCCATTTCCGCTTGCACAAGCTTGCTCTGTTGAATCCACTTGAGTACGTTGGCCATTAGCATCCAATACATAACAGTTATAATCGCCTGCTAACTCCCAAAACATGATGCCGCCGATCTCTTTATCGATGACATAATCGGCTTTGGTGTTGATAGACTCTTTATCTTCAGTTGATAAGAACACCCCTTTATCGGCATTCCACAGCCAAGGCGCGACGGCAACGCTGTCGTAGTGACGTTGGTAAAGACCGACAAGTTGATCGGCAGGCTCATTCACTGGATCAAGGTTATAAGCTTGGGCGTAAGAGCCCCAAATTCCCTTCTCTAGGTTTTTGGCATGCCACATTGGGTTTGAACCTGCGCCCATCTCGTTTCCTTTCTGATCGGTGTCGTGCCACATGTTGTCAATACCCACCGCGCCGTGACCACAGTTGTTTTTCTCACCTTCACCAGTGCCCGGAGCACATTCCGCTTGGTTAGGTAATGCCGCTCGCCCCCATAAACCATTCTCTCCACCCGTGACACCTTGCCAGCCGCGCGTGTAGTAAGGAACGCCGATGTTGATACGCCCTGCGGGCATAGAACCGCGGAAATAGTGATAAGCCCAGTCAGTGTTGAGGTAACCAATGCCACCGTATTGAGCCGTGCCATATACGTTCCACTGTGCTAACTCTGAATCTTTACCAGTGTCGTACAATGCCGCGTTGTGACCCACGTGATCATTCCATGCACCATGTAAGTCGTAAGACATGATGTTCACATAATCAAGGTACTGAGTGACATCAAACGTCTCCATACCACGCAATAGATAACCAGAAGACGGTGCTGCGATCGTCAGCATGTAATGGTGCCCATCTTGTGCCGATGCTTGATCAAGCTTCTGACGTAGTACCTTCATGAGCTCTTGGTACGACGCCCATAAATAAGCACGGCGAGGTTCCATAATCGCTTTATCATCTGGATTACCTGCGCCCGCCATTGAGGTTGGATATTCATAGTCGATATCGACACCATCGAATTGATATTTACGAATCATTTCAACAGCCGATGTTGCAAATTTTTCAATACCAGCGTGGTTGATAGAGCCATCCGCGTTGGTTGTCATCGTATAAAAACCACCATCGGCGACACGGTTGCCTGCCGTATCAAAGTGCCCGCCAGTTTCAGCCCAGCCTCCGATAGAAATTAAGGTCTTAACATCAAATTTTTTCTTCGCTGTTGCCAACGCACCAAAATGACCTTTAAAGCCTAATGCAGGATCAATCTCAACCCCTGGCCACTCTTTGCCCACTGCCGCATTATTGGCATCGTTCACATCGCCCACATTCACTTTGCCATCGGAACCTATGCTGACGAAGGCATAGTTAATGTGCGTGAGCTGCTCCCACGGGATGTCTTTTACAAGGTAAGCCGATTGCGGATCATCACCCGCACGCCAACTGGTGAAATAACCGATCACACGACGTGGATGATCCGCCCCCATGATCTCACGACCTTCCGCATCGTAAACGGTGCAATAAGGTACATTCACACCTTCGGTTTGATATAAACCATCAGGACGACAATTATTAGCTATTGGCGCGCCATTGACTGTTAAAGTCGCTAACGTGGAATCTGTCGTCGCACCAAGGTTATCAGTGGCGCGTGCAAACACCGCCAAGTTACCCGCTTTTGTCGCGGTGTATTCTAAGGTATACGGAGCACTAACAGCCGTTCCAACCAGCGTTCCCGCAACGAAGAAATCAACTTTATCGACGCTTCCATCAGTATCAGCAGCGTTTGCGGTTAAGGTGACTAAAGCCCCCACATCAACGGAAGCCGCAGAGAGCGTAATATCAACGGTTGGAGCCTGATTGCCTGGTTGTTGTGCCTCTTTCACCGTTAAGGTCGTTGCACTTTTCACGCTGGCATCACCTTTATCATCGATGGCTACAACACTGAATTCATGCTGACCAGCGGTTGCGACCCACGTGGCTTTATAAGGTGCCGTGGTGACTATACCCACAATTGCACCATCGACAGAAAACTCGACTCGAGCAACGCTGCCGTCACTATCGGTTGCGTTCGCACTTAATATTACGGTATCACCGACAGCAATCACATCTGCTGCGGAAGGTGAAGAGAGATTCGCGGTCGGTAGCTGGTTCTCACCACCGGAAGTGGCGCAAACATCCAACACTTTCCACTGGGCATAATCACCAGAAAAGTTGGCTGGATCGTTACCTTGAGTCCAATAGTTGGCTTGGTAGGCGGTACCACTGTGCTGAACCTTGTTACCGCCAGTATAAACTTTTGACGATTCCCAAGGGCTTAGTGTCGTGCAATCAACGGCTGCATAGCTGTTAAAAGCCATCAAGCAAGAGGCCGTTAAAGTGCTCAGTGTAAAAACACCCTTTGCCACTGTCCTGTTGTTTAAATGCATAGCTGCTCATTCCTTAAGTTATTGTTTCACTGTAAAAAGCCTCGTATCAAGAAGAAACCAGACTTTAATTCTCACGTGAAACAACTGTAGAACAGAGCGATAAATAAGCACCTCAATTTGTTCAAATATCAAAAATCACTCGCAACAAGTTGCACTATTTCTGCAAAAGAGGCATCGTTATTTTGCATCAACAACTAATTATTGGTTAATTTTCCGATTCTAAAAAAAGCTCCGAAATCAGAACAATGTACGGACTGCCTGCCGGTTATTTAACTTACACACTATCAAAAAGAGCAAAAAATATGCAACAACACTAATTGTTACAAAAATGTAGAGTTTAACTTTATGCGCTATTTCTAACGCTGTACTCCTCTTGGGGTTTCATTAAAATGTCGCTTATATTCTCGACTAAACTGAGATGCGCTAGCATAACCAACTAAGCGAGCGGCATCGTTCACACGCTTGCCTTCCACACGAATCAGCTCTTTCGCTCTGTTAAGCCTGACTTTTTTTAAATATTGTAAAGGAGATTCTAACGTCACCAGCCTAAAGGCGTGGTGAAACGCCGAAACACTCATATTGGCTTCTTCGGCGAGTAACTGAACGGTAATGGACTGATCATATTCTTGATGTACTTTACTCAACGCTTTGGCTATCCGGGCGTAGTGCCCTTCTTGATGAGCGAGATCAAAAAGCACATAACCGTGCTCGCTGGTTAATGCCCGAAACACAATCTCCTCGACTAAGCTTTCGCCAAGCACTTTAGCTTCAAGATCATCAACCAATGCAGACATCAAACGAATCGCACTTGCTTGCATCTTTTCGCCCATTTCTACTGATTTCAGCCCGCATTTTGATTTGTCTATGCAATCAGATAAAAAACCAGAAGCCTCAAGTCGATCAACCTGCTTAAGGAGAAGTGAGTGATCGATATTAATAGTCAAGCCCAATAACGGTTCACTTTCTGACGCAAAAGCTTCGCACTCAAGTGGTAAAGGTACCCCAACAACCAAGTAATCATTGGGGCCATAATTTACGGGTTGGCTACCAATATGAATGCGTTTATGTCCTTGCCCCAACAATATGATACCGGATTGATACACAAGGGGTTGTCTACCATTACCGCGGCTGCTGCGATAAAACAATACGCCCGGCACTGCCGTTTGGTGAATACCTTCCAAATGATCTAAAGATTGTTTTTCAATGTATTGCTGCATCAGTTGCGCCAGTTTACTCATAATGCCCCCTTATCAAAACTGAAGGAAGAATACGACAATTAGAGAATTAGGCAATTAATTTCGAGAAATTGGTCTATATTGACTGGATAATTAATACTAATATGCACATCGTAAAACACTGCCTTGGAGGCGCCGCCTCCTTTTCTATAAGCAAAGGTGAGAATAATGAAATTTACTTATGTTAACCCTACTCTAATTCACTTCGGCCAAGGCCAAATCTCGGCGATCAGTCAGGCGATTCCAACTGACCAAAAAGTACTGGTGATCTACGGTGGCGGTTCGATCAAAAAAAATGGTGTTTATGACCAAGTCGTGAGTGCACTCACTGACCACCAATGGGTCGAGTTTTCAGGTGTAGAAGCAAACCCAACCAAAGAAACCTTAGATAAAGCGGTTGCTATCGTCAAAGAACAGGACATCGACTTTATTCTTGCCGTGGGTGGTGGTTCGGTTATCGATGGTTCAAAATACGTTGCCGCGGCGGCTAAGTATGATGGGGATGGCTGGGACATCATGGTGGGTAAACATCAAGTTACTGAAGCTACGCCTATCGGTGCAATTCTGACTCTGCCAGCAACCGGTTCTGAATCCAACATGGGTGCGGTCATTACCAAAGCACAAACACAAGACAAATTGGCCTTTATGGCTCCAGCGGTACAGCCTAAGTTCGCAGTGCTTGATCCAGATGTAATGAAATCACTGCCTGAGCGCCAGTTGATCAACGGTATTGTTGATGCTTGGGTACACGTCTGTGAGCAATATTTAACCTTGCCAACCAATGCAATGGTTCAAGACGGCTATGCCGAAACTTTACTTAAAAACTTGCTGGTATTGGGTCAACAATATGACCAGCGTGATAATGATGGATGGCGAGCAAACCTGATGTGGACAGCAAACCAAGCACTAAATGGCCTGATCGGTACTGGCGTTCCACAAGATTGGGCGACTCATATGATTGGTCACGAGTTCACCGCATTATGGCATGTTGATCACGCCCGTTCGCTAGCGATTGTGCAGCCTTCCCTACTGCGCAATCAACTTGAGAACAAACGCGCTAAACTTGAGCAAATGGGCAAAAATGTCTTTGGACTCAATCAAACTAGCGATCTTGCCTTACGCACAATCGATGCGATTGAAGCCTTCTACCACAGCTTGAATGTTCCAACTCAATTTGCGGATCATAATAGCAGTAAGCAAGCAGCCATAGACGCAGTTATCGCTCAACTGAACGCACATGGAATGCTTGTTTTGGGTGAACAGCAAGCCATCACGCTTGAAAAATCACGGGAAATTTTGGAACAAGCTATCATTTAGCCTCATTTTTTAGACGAGTGAATAGTGATTTCCACATTCCAATAGCATAGATTCAGCTACATCAAGCAGCGCAATTGGGCGCTGCTTTTTTTGTACTTTTTTTGTATTGGATACTTTATGTAGCGGCCTTTCATTACCATGTCAGCATTATCAAACTGATCCACCACCTAAAATTGAAAAACTAATAACGACTTTTAAAGTCATCCTTTTCTAAACCATGTTTTTTCATTCGTAAGTAGAGCTTTTTACGCGGTACTTGCAGATAATTTGCGGCATCAGCGACGCGACCAGAATGGAGAAATAATGCATCTTCAATAATTTGCTTTTCGTAATCATCCACCAATTCATCAAGCGGTGATAAAAGATCAGACTGATTGTACAAACGCTCTTTTCCCGTCAGTTTTACAATACCTATCGCATATAATTCAGCTACATTTCTCAGCTCTCGTACATTTCCCGGCCATTGATGTGCACGCAGTAGCGACAAATAACTCAGTTCTACCGCTGGCAAAGGTTTCGCCAATTTATTACAACTCTGCTTGAGAAAATAATGGAACAAAGTAGCGATATCATCGGGACGATGTCGAAGTACAGGCACCTCTATCACGCCTTGGTTTAGCAAATAATAGAGTTCTGGCTGCAACCGATTAGCCGTAATCAAGGCCTCAGGTTCCGTACCTAAAATAGCAATAACGCGCGTTCGAGCTTTGCTTAGGCGTTCTTGGTTAAGCATCCTCTGAGTCAAATAACGCTGCAATTCTTCAGAAAGTAATTCGATGTGGTCTATTAGCAATGTACCGTTTTCACTTGCATCTAATTTTTGTTCAATCTGTGCGAGCGTGGTCGCTGATGAAACGGTTAATTCCACCAGAGATGAAGCATGATTACCCTGTGTCAGTTGGTGGATGAGATATGCAATAGTATGCCGCCCAACACCCGATTCTCCACAAATAACAACATGACTGTTGAGCATTGAATACTGAGCAACATGGTGGCGAATTTGCCCCATTTGAGCGGATTTTCCGATGAGTTCGCATTTGATTGAGTTGGCCATAGCCGTTTTTTGTTGTACAAAATGACGACGAATATCGAGATTTTTCTTCACTAAGCTCAATAACTCCGCAGGATTGATTGGCTTTTCAAGAAAATCGCATGCCCCTATTTTGACCGCCTCTACCGCCATAGGAATGTCTCCGTGGCCAGTAATGACAATCACAGGAATATGCTCATCAATCGATTTAATCGCTTTAAGCAATTCAATGCCGTTCATTTGTGGCATATAGACATCAAGCAATATCACTCCAGCCCAATCAGAATGGATAAACTCACACGCTTTGGTGGGGTTAAGAAGTGCTTTTGATGGCAAATTAGCTATCGACATAAGATGAGAATATGAGTCAAGGACATCTTGGTCATCATCAATCAATAAAACAGAATAATTATGATTCATAAGGCAACTCCAGCACGACCATTGCACCTCGACTGACTGTCGAGGCAAGATAAATTTGACCCTTTATTTTTCCTATGAGCGAGCGGCAAATATTCAGCCCTAAGCCCAACCCTACTTCTTTGGTCGTGGTAAAGGGCGTAAAGAGTTTTTCAACGACATCATGAGCAAATCCAGCCCCTGAATCGCATACTGCAACAACGTGATGCGTTGGCGTACTCGACAGCAATATCACGTCAACTTTTTTGTGCTCACATCCCACAACCGCTTCACAGCCATTTACCAACAAATTAATCAATACCTGTTCCAAGCCGATTTGATCTGCAATGACTTGAATTGGTTGATGAATATGGCTTTGCAATACTATCTGTTGACGTTTCGCTTTCGTTTCAACCAACAACATAGCCTGACCGATAACGTCAGTAATCAAGACAGGGGTAAGGGTTTCATCACTGCTACTTTTACGAGAAAAATGACGTAACCCATTGATGATTTTGCCCATTCGCTCTGTTAAATGTTCAATATGATCGATGGAATGTCTGATTTGCTCTGTTTTCTTCTGCTCTAAAGCAAGGTTTACGCTATAGAGATAAGTCGACATTGCGCTTAATGGTTGATTCAATTCGTGCGCTAAACTGGTCATCGTTTGCCCGACCACCGCCATTTTAGCGGCTTGTACTAACTCACTTTGTGTTTTTTTAAGATGGTTTTCGGTCCGGTGGTGCTGCTCAATTTCAGCGAGTAACTGATGATTTTTTTCACGTAATGAATGAGTTTTTGCTCGAACTCGCTCTTCTAATAATCGATTAGCGTGCTCTTGATCGGTAACATCCGTAATCGTGATGATAACTTTATCGCTTAAACCGTGGGTATACTTACGTAAATACAAGCGCAAGTAATAAGGTTTATCCACATCGCCTAACGATAGCGTAATGACATCTGCACCATTTTCGATCAACTTAGCCTCTGGGTTAAACAGTGCTCGCAACTGCGATTGAGTTGACGTTGAAAAACAGAGCCAAAAGGCTTTCGGGTCCTCATTCTGGTCTATATTCAAGCGAACACGAGCGCTTAAATTAGCCGATTCAATATAACCATCCAAATCACAAGTGATTAAACTCGCTTGCGTATTGTTAATCAAACTCAGTGCGTTGGTTCGGTCCATTTCCTCCACTTTTTTACCATACTGAACCAATTTTTCACTGATCCGGCCAATTTCATCTCTGCCGTCTACCACAATAGGGTGTGAAAGATCATTATGAATGATGGCATCTAAACTGTCGCTAAGGCGGTTAAGTCGGCCCACAATCCGACGATTGATGAAATAGTAAGTCAAAAACAAACTGATAATGATCGATAAGCTAAAGCAGACAAACAGAATACGGTTACCATGAGAAACCAGTTCCGTGGTCTCTTTTTTCGCTTGAACAAACGACTCATCGGCGTTGGCGACCAACATCGCAATATCAGTATGTTGGTGGAGAAGCTGTTGCTGAACTTCAGCTCGAATATCATCAAGCTGGGCATTTAAACGCACCATAGAACGTAAGTTTTGATGGAAAGAGCCATTCAAACTCAATACATCCATTAGCTCACTGAGTAATTGTTGATAGGCGATGGTTGCAGGTTGTGAAAAAATCGGCGCACTCTGTGCGTACAGTTCTTCAAGGCGGTACTGTAGTACTTTCATGCCATTATTCACTTGGCTAATATGCTTAGATTGGATGAGCTCTTTTGCGAACATAAACGTTTGAGCCTCACCATCTAGGATAGACTGGACAGCCCCTAAACTCGCAAACAGCATGTCGCTTTCATTGCCTTTCATTTTACGCTCTAGCTGCCACTGTATTTCTTGGCGCAGCGGAGTCAACTCAGAACCAATATCTTGATGTAGCCATTGGATCTGCTCTTGAAGTAACTCAATTTGACGACTTTGATCAATCCGTTGCCCGACCAGAAGACCAAATTGCTCACTAAGATTACGTAGCCGTTGATACCCAGCAAGCAGCCGTTGCTGCTCGCTGTTCAATTCAATCTCGCTTAATATTTTGCTGATCGTCGTTAAATTGTTATCCAAACGTTGCCGTTGCTCATCCAACTCAACTTTGTTACGCGTATTTGAGATGATTTCGATCCGTCTTTTAATTTCCGAACTACTGCTTTCGAGCAGATAACTGGCATTATATTTAGGAACACTTTTATCAAGCAGCTCGCTCACTTGATTATCTAAACTATTCCATGTTCCCCATGCGACGATGCTGACAATCGTCAACAGCAAGGTACTACAAGCAAAGGCTAAAACCAGTCTCGCGCCAATCGTGTTGTATTTCGGAAAAATCATGGCGTATCGACCCGGTCCAAGTTTTTTAGATCGGACAAAGCTTCTTCTAAGGTTAATGCCAACTGCATCTTCCAACGATGCGTCAGCTCCGCTACTTGCATAGAAATGGCGGCGGAGTGTGTCTCATACTGCGCCTCATCAACACTGATTTTTTGCCATGACTGATATACCACGGCTAACTCTGTTTCGGTCACAGGTAAAGAGAACACTCGAGTTTCAATATTTTCAATGAGCTTCAGAGCGGGTTCATTGTGTGCGTACTTGGTTTTAGCATGATTGATTGCGAGCCAAGTGTCTTTTAACTGAGGTAAGCGTTTGGTAATCGCAATTTCAAACAATAAGTTAACTAACTCCTCACGATGTGTAATGGATGCCATGGACAACTGTGTATATGCCTCATTAAACAGGGATTTATCGTTTATCGCATGTTTAGAAAAATCATTGCTATCCATATTCGTTTGTACCGATTTTGACATCAATAAATCGATGAATGCCTTCGCATATTGATCATTTTCACGCAGGCTCACTTGGGCGACGTATGTGGGCATTAGGGTAAAACTTTCATCATAGCGAAATTGAACGTGCTCAAATTTTCGTTCTAATATGCTGGCATAGCTATCAATCGTTGGGCCTATCCCAAATTGCCCTTTGGCTACATAATCACTCACACCAAAACTGCGTGAGGAAATTGTCCCTAAATTTGCCCCCACGTTCAGTAAAATCCGCCACCCTTGTTGCCAACCATATTTAGCAAGAATGCTCTCGACCATTAACTGAGTAGTACCCGAACGTGTTGGGGTACTCATCGTGATGTGGTCAAAGTAGATAAAATTAGCCAGATCGGTGAACGACGTAGGCGTCGGTAAATGATGTAAGCTGAGATAGTCACGATTCCATACCAAACCAGCGCCAGAATAGCCTATCGTCACGACTTTATCGGTTGGCGGTAACATGTAGGGTTTTAACCATTCTGGTGGTTGCAAATGGGCAGGTAAGGTTGCGAGCTTATTGCTATTTGCTAAATGCTGCATTAAAAAAGGCGATGAGCTCAGCACTACATCAATATTCTGGATATAGCTTTTATTAAGCAGTTGAATACTCGATTGTGCTCTACGGTGGACAACTTGCACATCAACCCCTTGATACTGTTTGCTGAACTCTTCAATAAGAGGTAGCAAGGGTTCACGTGAAAATGTGGTCAGTATGACTAACTCATTCTCTTTTGCATAAGCGGTATTGATAGCCGCCGCTATCGATCCTAGTAGCACCATCCATTTGCACCAGCGTAATAAGGTACAAGAACGGGAAACCGCTTTTAAATCACAAAACCCTAAAAATTGTGCGTTCACTCAAAACTCTACCGTTTAGCTAAAAATAAATTATTAAACATTTGTGTCAGTTATGACGCAAAACAGCGTATTACAATTTCAATTTTATCAGCAAAACATAATTTACCCTTCGCTGAATTCCCATTTTTGACCCATTCACACTCTCAATTTGAGTCATTTCTGCCTCAAATTGGCACTTTTGAGCCCCATACCCATTTGTTTGAAGATGCATTCCGACAACGAAACAACCCTATTTAGTAATAACCCTATTTAGTATTTGATGAATGGAGAGCTCCATGCTTAACTTTTTTAAAACTCGCCCAGATCTACCGCTATCGGATAGCTCTCAGGGCGCAATGCAATCGCGTTTCAAAAGTTTTCAATGGCAAGTATTCTTAGGCTTAGTCTTTGGATACGCCATGTTCTATGTGGTTCGTATGAGTTTAGGCGTCGTTAAAAAACCGATGCTTGATGCGGGCATCGTATCGATAGAAGAACTCGGGATCATGGGATCAGCCTTCTTCTTCACCTACGCATTTGGTAAGTTTTCGAACGGTTTCCTTTCTGACTACGCCAACATCGGCCGATTTATGTCGTTCTCACTACTGCTTTCCGGTGCCACTGCCATATTCATGGGGTTGAACACCACGGCATTCTTCTTTGTGTTACTTTGGGCCGTCAATGGTTGGTTCCAATCGGTGGGTTCTGCGCCTTCTTGCGTCTCGCTTTTCCAATGGTTCTCACCTAAACAACGCGGAAGCCGTTATTCAATTTGGGGAGGATCTCGAAATATCGGCGAAGGCATCACTTGGATTCTAACAGCAACGCTAGTGAGTTATTTAGGTTGGCAAGCGGGTTTCATCGGTGCGGGCATTGCCGCCATCATCGCTGCATTGATTATGTTCTTTGTACTGAAAGATCGTCCGCAGACCTATGGTTTACCTGATGTTGCAACAGCATTTGGTGAAGAGCCCGAGTTCAAAAAAGCCAACGATCCAAAAGAAACACGTCGCGCTCAACTGTTCATTTTGAAGCAACCGACTGTCTGGCTGATTGCCGCTGCTTGTGCCGCGATGTATATCTCTCGCTATGCGATGTCTTCTTGGGCGGTGTTATACCTACAAGAAACCAAAGGTTATTCACTGATTGATGCTGGTTTTGCAATGTCCACTTACCCTATTGCAGGCCTCGCGGGCGCTATTTTGTCTGGTATCATTTCAGATAAAGTATTCAACGCTAACCGTCATATCCCAACGCTACTTTACGGATTTGCCAATATTGCAGGTATGTGCTTGATGTTCTTCGGCCCCGATAACCGTATGGTAGATGCTGTTGCTCTAGGCTTAATTGGCTTTGCGATTGGTGGGCTTGTCGTATTTCTTGCTGGCCTAACGGCTTGTGACTTAATGCCTAAAAATGCCGTCGGTGCCGTAAAGGGCTTTATTGGTTTGTTCTCTTACTTAGCCGCTTCGGCTCAAGAACTGGTGTCTTCATCACTGATTAAAATGACGGAAGTGGATGGCGTAACCAAATATGACTTTACTCAAGCACAATATTTCTGGTTGGCCGCTGGCGTGATTTCTTTACTGCTTGCGACTACGGTATGGAATGCCAAGAAAGTAACGGATATTGATGCTCCTACGGGCCAAATACTGGAAACGAAACCAAGTCTCTAATCTATAACACCCTTGATACAGGGAGGATAATCCTCCCTGTTATTTTCTTATTTTCATTCTTATTTTCTATATCCAAATCACTTGAAAAATCGACCAAATGTCGGCCGAGAGCAATGGACAAGTGCAATTAGCACCACCATAACTTCAAGTAAAATGGCTATAGCGAGTGTCGTTATAGGATACCACTATGTGTAAAACAAAAATCGTTGCAACGCTTGGCCCTGCAAGCCAAAGCCGTGAGATGATCACCAAGCTCATTAATGCTGGTGTTAACGTTGTACGTTTAAACTTTTCTCACGGCACCGCTGACGAGCATATTGAACGCGCGATGTTAGTACGTGACATTTCACAAAAGCTTGGTGTCAGTGTCGGCATATTAGTCGATTTACAAGGACCTAAGATCCGTATTTCCTGTTTTGAAGACGGTGCGATCACTCTAAAAGCGGGTGACTCATTTATTCTCGATGGGCTTCACCCCACAATGGCTGGTAACCAAGAACGTGTAGGCTTAGATTACCCGCAACTGATTCAAGACTTGAAGTTGGGTGATACTTTACTGCTTGATGATGGCCGAGTACAACTCCGGGTCGAAGAACTCAACAAACCACAGCAGTGGGTAAAAACTCGCGTCATAAACAACGGTAAGCTGTCTAATCGCAAAGGCATTAATTTGCTCGGTGGTGGCCTTTCCGCGCCAGCACTGACGGACAAAGACAAACGAGACATCATCACTGCCGCGAAACTCCAAGCCGATTTTCTAGCCGTCTCATTTCCACGTAATGCCCAGGATTTACATGAAGCGCGCCGGTTAGCGGTACAAGCCGGATGTCATGCACATATTGTCGCCAAAGTAGAGCGAGCCGAAGTGGTGAGCGATCAAAAAAATATGGACGCGGTCATCAATGCATCCGACGTAGTGATGGTTGCTCGTGGTGATTTAGGCGTTGAAATCGGTGATGCTCGCCTACCCGGCGTACAAAAAGCGTTGATTGCGCGCTCAAACTATTTAGGCAAACCCGTTATCACCGCAACACAAATGCTGGAGTCGATGATTGACAACCCGCTGCCAACACGCGCAGAAGTGCTTGATGTAGCAAACGCGATTATTGATGGCACTGACGCTATTATGCTATCAGCAGAATCAGCGGCGGGAAGCTATCCCATTGAAGCAGTAGAAGCGATGGTGCGTATCGCTCATGGTGCAGAACAAGAGTTAGGCTGTGCGCAAAATTCATGGGATAAACTGCATCATTTGTGCAGCGATGCGGGCAAAAGCTTCGCGCTTTCTTCCATGATATCGGCGACTAAGGTTCACAAAGATCTTGGGGTCGCCATTTTAACTCAACAGGGAGAAACACCACTGTTGATGTCTCGCTGTCAAAGCCAAGCTACCATTTGGGCACTCTCCGACAGGCCTGAACTGCTGCGTAAATTAACCATTTTGCGCGGCGTTACACCAACCTATATTCCATCATTAGCGACACAAGCGGATTTGCTGTCTCAGCAAGTGCTTAACGCTCTGGCACAAGACGCAGCTAACCGCCATATTTCATCCATTTTGATGACACAATTAGAATCGATCGAAGGCGTGGGTAATATTAACGTCTGTCGTTTATTGACGTTGCCAGTAGTAAAAGAATTAGCCGCGTAGAATGTAGGGTTCTGCGCCGCTAATCATGAGATCATTAAAATTATTCAGTGATCTCAACCTCCCCCTAAAAAAACCTTGCTCCACAGGGAACTTGGCCTGCGCTTGTCGCAGGCCCTTTTTAATAATGCCAACAGCCAATTATTTATATAAACAGTAACCTGAGTGAATGAATGGATTGAGCGGCTAAGGCTTCTAATTCCGCTTGTAGCTCTTGATAAGTTTGCGCAGAGTCAGCACTTTTCTCAATGACTAAACACAGATCAAACAAGGCATGCAAACCTAAGCTGCCAGCTGAACCTTTCAATTTGTGTGCTAACGACTTAACGACCTGAGCCTGTTCCCTCGATTGACGAAACTCGTGTAGGTATTCATGCGTGCAATCGGCGAACAGCTCAATGATTTCATCCATCTTGTCACGCCCTAGCACTTCAATATCCGCGAGTAGGATCCGCTCGTCCATAATCGGACGAGCGGATTTTTGGCTATCCGAGGTTGCGTGCGTAGGCACACTCAACTCAACGAGTAAGGTATTGTGTTCAATACGTTGCTGGACAAGTTGTGCAAGATCTTCTTTGACTAAAGGTTTGGGCAAATAGCCATCAAAACCAGCCGCTAAATAGCTTTCCACCTCTTCATTAAACACATGCGCCGAAATAGCAATCATCGGTGTGGAGCGTAGATGCGAATACTGTTCATTTTCGATAAGTTTGAGCTGCGCCAACAGCTCAACACCATTAACGTCAGGTAGATTAATATCGAGCAGTGCGATATCAAACCGGTGTTCACTAAACAGAACCCGAGCTTCAGCGCCTGTTTTCGCGGTGAGCACATTATGACCGAGACTGGTCAAAAACCCTTCAGCAACCATGCAGTTAACAGGGTTATCCTCCACCAGCAAGATGTTGGCCTCTCGCGTCGCGGCTATCGGCCTTTTAACCACTTCATCCACTGCCTCTCCTCGCTGTAAAGGAACAGTAAACTCAAAACGGCTTCCTTTGCCTAAATCTGATTCAAGCTTAAGCTCGCCGCCCATGGCTTCAACAAGCCGTTTGCTGATAGCCAAACCAAGCCCAGTACCGCCTTTGTAACTCTGTTCACTGGAAGCTTGAGTAAACGCATCAAACAGCCTGATTTGATCCTGTTTACTGACTCCAACACCGGAATCCGACACTTCAAATGTCACTTGATTAGGCATTTCAGCATCAAGACTGACATAAATATCCACATAACCTTGATCGGTAAATTTGATGGCATTACCCACAAGGTTCGTCAGCACTTGACCCAAGCGAGTCATATCACCCACCCAAAAAGAAGCAACATCCAGTTCAATCTGCTTGGTAAATTCAAGCGACTTTTCTTCAGCACGTCCTTTCATCAGTTGGTAAACATCGTCCACCATTTGATGTAAATTAAAGTTGGCATTGCGAATTTCTAAGTGTCCGGCCTCAATTTTTGAATAATCCAGCACATCATTCAAAATGGACAACAAGGTGTGGCCGCTGCGGTTAATCACGTCCACATACTGGCGCTGTTGAACGGTTAATGGCATCTCTTGTAATAAACGAGCCGTGCCCAATACGCCATTCATTGGTGTGCGGATTTCATGGCTCATGGTGGCCAAAAATGCCGATTTAGCACGGTTGGCTTGCTCGGCTAAGTTGCGAGCTTTGGCATGATTCAACACTTCCATATTGAGTTTCTCATTGGTGTGTTGTAATTGTTCTGTTCGCTCGGTAACCACTTCCTCTAAGTGCTCTTTATGTTCTTGTAACGCCTCTCTCGCCTGCGCTTCACTTTCCGCCACCACTTTAAGAGACTGCGCGGTATTGCGAGCCGTGATGATCGCCTGCCCCATTTGCGCCAGTTCATCCTCTCCTTGGACTGCCACTTCCACCTGCAGTTGCCCTTTTGCGATGGATAACAGTGCCGATGAATATTCGGCTAAACGTTTTACCACCGACAGATAGACGACCTTCCACATAATGAAAGCTGCAATGAGAAGGCCAACCAAGGTTAATAAGGTCAATGTATACTGTGCCATGTTCAAGGTTGTAGAGAGCTGCGCAACAGCGTGAGTCGTTGTACGATTGGAGTCATCTACTAAGCGGCTGACGGTAGTATTAAGATCTGAAAACTGTACTAAGGTGTTTTGTGTGAGCGATTTCGCGACCTGCTCGTTATCATAACGTTGCTGCAAAACACTAAAAACCACTTTGCGCTTTTCTAACTCATTAAGCAGCTCTGTCATTTGCTTCGAACGCGTCGGGTCTTCTACCGCGCGTACTCTGCGCTGCATGATGGTGAGGTTATGCAAAAACTCTGTTTGGATTTGTTGGATTCGCTCAACATCGGTAACCGTGCGTGTCTCTTCGATGTGGCTGAGCATTTTGAACGCCAGCAAATGAAGCTCATGCAAGCGCTCTGAAAGATCGAGGTCTACTTCCACTAAAGCGTCTAACGCTTGGTACGCTTGTGACGTTTTATCGGCTTGTAACAAGTCATAAATATGCGTCACATTCGCCACTGCGATGGTACTGGTATTGAGCACTTGAGTGCGCGTCAGCTCTTCCAATTGCAGCGCCAGTTGTCGCATCTCTTCCACTCGAACACTTAAGTCATGTGCCAGATACAACTTACGCTCAACCGTAATACCAAGCTGAGCCAGTGTATCGATAACGCTTTGAACATCATTTTCTAGGCGTGTCAGCAGTTCTGAATCAAAGGAATCGGCACCCAACTGCTTGATGTGATTAAGCAAAGATTGGAGCTGATCGAAAAGCGCTTTGCCATACTGCTGGCGCTCTTGCTCTGTTTTTGAGTTGGTTAACATTTGCACAGACGTAATGATTCGTGTGCTTAACTCCGACACTTGACGCGCTTCCAGCATCGAAGGAATGGCAGAATTCACCACATTACGTTCGGTTTTAGCCACCAGCGAAAAACCAAACACACCGATCAACGCCGATAACAAAACGAGCAGGGCCATTACCGAAAAGGACAACATTAATTTTCGGCCAATACTGGCTTTGGCTAACAACATGGCACCCAACCTCAAACATTACTTCTTAAGCAACACGGAATGGGCTATATTTTGCAGTGTTTACTCACGTTATGCCAACGAATAGCGAATGCAATTGATCTTAAACCTTATTTCCCCAACGCTTTTACTGCTGATTTTAAGCTTGGTTAGCAACACAACATTCGCCGAACCCCATAAGAAAGTCTGCGCTTTATACCCTCACCTCAAAGATTCCTATTGGTTATCAGTCAACTATGGAATGGTTGACGAGGCGAGAAAACAGAAGTTGAATTTACGCGTGTTAGAATCGGGTGGTTATCCTAATCATGAACGACAAAAAGAACAGCTTTCATTGTGCGTTCGTTGGGGCGCTGATGCGATTATTCTCGGTACTGTGGCACCGGATCTTTACACGACAGACTTAAGCACATACGTCGCTTCTACGCCTGTGTTTGCAACGGTTAATCAGCTCATTCTCAATCAGCAGCAGGCTGCACGGCTACAAGGTCAAGTGGGTGTCGATTGGTATTGGATGGGATACTACGCGGGAAAATATCTTGCTGATAAGCACCCACAAGGCAGTGGGAAAACCAATATAGCCTTGCTACTTGGCCCGAAAACCAGTGGTGGTACTCAACCCGTTAGCCAAGGTTTTTATCGCGCAATACAAGACAGCGATATCAACGTAGTGGAAAGCCTATGGGCAGATAATGATAAAGAACTGCAGCGTAATTTAGTACAACAAGCGCTGGAGCGAGCTGACCTTCGCTATATTGTGGGCAGCGCCGTCGCGATTGAAGCGGCGATCAGCGAATTGAGAACCTCAGGGATGACAAACCACATCGGTTTGGTGGCAACCTATTTAAGTCATGGCGTCTACCGCGGGCTGCTGCGTGGCCGAGTCGAATTTGCGCCAACGGATAAAATGGTCGAGCAAGGCAGGCTTTCCATTCAACAAGCTGCGGCTTTTTTCAATCAGCAACCTTATGAAAAAAAAGCCGCCCCGATTATCGAATCCTTAACGCCTATGTCACTCAATCCGCAGATAATTGCAGATTCGTTATCTCCATCTGAATATAGGCCGACTTTTAGCGTAAAAGAGATTGAATAAAAGTGGCGATTTCGCTATTTAACATACTGATTTGAATCATAGGAACTCTTCAATGCAAACAACGACTCGGACTATGCCTGCGCATAAGCATGTCGCTCTCGTCGCTCACGACAACTGCAAACCGGAACTACTTCGCTGGGTAAAAGAAAATAAAGAAAAACTACAGCGCCATTTTTTATACGCTACAGGAACCACTGGCAACATGCTCAGCAAAGAGACTGGCCTTGCTATAAAAAGCATGATCAGCGGTCCGATGGGTGGCGACCAACAAATTGGCGCGTTGATTTCTGAAGGCAAAATTGATGTGTTGATCTTCTTCTGGGACCCACTCAATGCCGTACCGCATGATCCTGATGTAAAAGCTCTGCTACGAATTGCCAGCGTTTGGAACATTCCAGTTGCCACAAACCGCGCCAGTGCTAAATTTTTGTTCTCTTCACAGTTGATAGAGCAAGAGGTCGATATCGAGATCCCTGATTACCAAGCTTATCTAGCTGAACGCATGTAACCTATAACCTTTACATACGCACAGAGACACACAGTCAACATCCAAATCACCACATAAGACAACTTGATCGCCTGCGTGAACGCATCCCCTTTCAAAGGATGCGTTATTTCTGCTTCACCACTGGGTAATCCCCTGATAGCAATTCGCGAACAAAAACCGAGCCGCTGCCCGAGTGCGTGATCCACACTTTCTCTTTAGCGCGGGTCATTGCAACGTAGAATAAACGGCGCTCTTCGGCGTAGGGGAAATCATCATTCGATTGGCTCAATGCACTATCGATATGCAGTGCTTTCACTCGAGCCGGAAACTGTCCCTCATCAACACCGAGCACAATAACAAAATCGGCTTCTTTACCTTTACTGGCGTGACAAGTCATAAATTCTATATTGAGTGAGCGGTAATGCTTTTTCCAGTCGTTAAGAAGTTCTGGTTTATGGTAATGGTTTCGTCCAAGCAATAGCACAGATTGTGTACGATTCGCTTGGCGATTGAGTTGATCCAAGATCTTTTCAATGTTGTTGCTTGGTGCAATAAAAACTGATTTTTGTTTTTGCTGCTTGAAGCTGTTAAGTGTTTTTGGTAACTGATTCGGATTGGCTTGAATAAACTGGTTAGCCACCGCACCCAACTGATCATTAAAACGATAAGTCGTATCCAGATAATGAACCGTCGAGTGTGGGAAGCGTTCACTAAACCCAGTCGTAAGATCAACGTCAGAACCAGCAAATTGATAGATTGACTGCCAATCATCACCCACTGCAAACAAGTTACACGCTCCTGGCTGCTGCTCACATAAAGATTGGATCAACGCCAATCGCTGTGGTGAAATATCTTGGTATTCATCGATCATAATGAATTTCCAATTCGATTTAAATTTGCCCTTTTCAACGTATTCCGTTGCGCGGCTGATCATCATATTAAAATCGATTTGATTTTGCTCTTTGAGCATTTGTAACCAAGCTTGGTAACATGGCCAGCACAAAGAGAGCTCACTGTTCAGCCGTGAATAGTCTGGATGGTCAATCAAACGTTGTTGCAGCTCCTTTTTCCCAAGACCAAGCATAGCCAGTTGCTCAAGCTGCTTTTCCAACCATGCAATCAGCTTTGGGTTTTCAACATGGCTGCCCAGTTCATCATCACCAGCTAAATAAGCAATTGGCCATTTAGATAAATGCTTCTGCCAACGCTTAAAATTGGTCGGCGTCATCCAATGTTTCTTCAACCAATCAATACACCATGCCAACTTTAAGTTACTGTCTAGAGCTACAGGCGAAATGATCGCTTCTCGCCCTTCGACCTCGTTTAAAATTTTCAGCCCTAACTGATGGAAGGTATTAACGCGAACGTGTTCCGCCGCCATGCCGATTTTGCTATCTAATCGCTGTTCCATCTCTTTCGACGCATCGCGACCAAAAGCCACCAGTAGAATTTCGTGGGCCTGTGCAAGGTGACTTTGGAGTAGATACGCAACACGCGCAGTCAAAACGCTGGTTTTGCCCGAACCTGCACCCGCTAGGATGAGGTTGTGATCATCATTGAGTAGCACTGCGTGTTGCTGCGACAAATTAAGTGGAGAACTTTCGACTTGAGAGAATAAGACTTCCCAGTTTTGACGTTCCAATTCAAGCCAGTGTTGATTTCGTTGGGCAAGGGACGCCGAGCGATCCGTAAGCCAAGGCGAGAGCTGAGCAATAGCATCAGGTAGCCGTTGACGTGCTTCGGCTAATTTCATGTCCATCGTCGAAAAATCAGCTTCCACTTGCAAAGCCCAAACATCTAATAAGGAGTGTGGCAAAAAAGAGGGTAAACGCTTCAAGCGATTGAGCTCTTGCTCCCAGCGAGGCAGATACTGACTCAACTGCACACATTGACGATTGTGCCATTGTTGATAAGCCGCTACCGCCGTATGGGCAAACTGTCGGCATTCGGGCCAAGGCAAACCTTGCACCAACCATGATTGCTGAACGCCTTCATCTTCATGCGCAAAAAACTGCAATGCTCCCCAAAACAAACCACGCTTAACACGGACTTTACCATTCCAAACCGTGAACGGGATCCGCTCTTCGCTGACAGCCGAGGAGATAATCAAACGCTGTTGGTCAAGTTCAACTTGGTTATATTCGTCTTGAATGAGAAATTGTGCAGGCTTATTTGCGCTCAGCTGCATGGTTTTATGCTCTTTTATAAGAATGTGAATATGATATACCAATCACAGTGGGCATTGAAAAATTAATGTCAAGATTACTGTTGTTGATTTTGTAATCAAGTAGACGTTTTTCTTTATCTTGATCAGAGTGTTAATCAACGCTTCTGCTACACTATGGTTTTCTTTTTGGATGTTGAAGTATCGTGCCGCTCTCTAGCAAAATTCGCCTTTATTGGGCGAATAAAACTGTCAATTACAGCATTCTCATTTTGATCACTCTATTAGGCGTGGTCATTCCTGCGTGGCACTACAACCTCAATACTTGGATTACGCCACTGATCCTTGGCGTGATTGCCGCAGCACTGGCTGAAAGTGATGACAGTTTCAGTGGACGGTTAAAATCCCTCACTCTGACATTTATCTGCTTTGCTATAGCTGCATTTTCTATCGAACTGCTTTTCCATACCCCGCCACTGTTTGCGATTGGGTTATTCATCTCCTCGTTTGGTTTTATCATTCTTGGCGCAATTGGCCCACGTTATGCCAGCATCGCCTTTGGCTCCTTACTTATCGCCATCTACACCATGTTGGGTGCACACCAAAGCGTGAATTTGTGGTTTCAACCCGTTTTGCTCCTGACGGGTGCCGCTTGGTATTACTTCATGTCGATGATTTGGCATATGTTTTGGCCAATGCAACCAGTACAGCAAAGCTTAGCGAATGTTTTTTTGCAATTGGCCAATTATCTTGAGTCCAAAAGCCATCTCTTCCATCCCGTATCGAACTTAGTCCCTCAGCCATATCGAATTGCTGAAGCCAATTTAAACGCGGCAACGGTTACCGCACTCAATCAATGTAAAGCTACTTTGTTGAGTCGTTCAAAAAGAGGCCATATTGATGGTGCCAGTGACCGATTTCTCAACATCTATTTTATGGCACAAGATATCCATGAACGTGTCAATTCAAGCCATTATCGCTATCAAGAGCTTGCTGAACACTTTGGCCGCTCAGATGTGCTGTTTCGCTTTAAACATTTATTAGAAACACAGGCTAAAGCCTGCCGTGAAATAGCCCAATCGATTCAGTTAGGGCGAAGCTATCAGCACCATTCAGAGTCAATTATGGCTTTGGATGAATTGCAAAGCTCATTAAACTACCTACAAGAACAACAACGCCCTGACTGGCTGGTGTCACTAGCGCAATTAGGTTATCTTTTCAATAACTTAGCAACAGTAGAAAAGCAGCTCAATAACGTTAACAACCCTGATGCTAACAAGCTCGAAGAGGGCATGTTGTATGATACAGAAGCCCACACTCTTAAAGCCATGTGGTTACGAGTGAAGGCAAATCTGCATAAAGATTCCATGCTATTTCGTCATGCGCTGCGTATGTCTATCGCACTCACTATCGGTTACGGAATCATCCAAGGTTTTGGTATTGAACGAGGCTATTGGATTTTACTCACGACACTGTTTGTTTGTCAGCCAAACTACTCAGCCACTCGGCAAAAACTGACGGCCCGAATCATTGGCACGTTATCGGGGCTGTTTTTAGGCGTGCTGCTCTTAACCTTGTTCCCATCGCCAGAAAGCCAATTGGTCTTTATCGTACTATCAGGTGTGATGTTTTTCGCCTTTAGACTAAACAACTACGGCTATGCGACTGGCTTTATTACTCTTTTAGTGCTGTTTTGCTTTAATCAATTGGGTGAAGGTTACGCCGTGGTACTGCCTCGGCTTGCCGATACTCTGATTGGCTGCGCATTGGCCGTCGCAGCGGTAGTGCTGATCCTCCCTGACTGGCAATCAAAACGATTACATAAAGTCATGGCGGATGCGATCGATGCCAACAAAGCCTATTTGGGACAGATTATTGGTCAGTACCGTATCGGCAAAAAAGACAACTTGAGCTATCGCATCTCACGGCGCAATGCCCACAACCAAGACGCAAATTTAACCGCAGCGATCAGTAATATGCTGGCAGAACCGGGTAAATATCGCGCGGCAATCGATGAAAGTTTCCGTTTTCTGACACTGAACCATGCACTGCTCAGCTATATCTCTGCTCTTGGAGCCCATCGGACACGCATCGAAGATGAAGCAACGCACCAACTGGTACTTGAAACTCACCGAGTGATCCACCAACACCTAGAGGTGTTGCACAAACAACTTTATGAACATTGTGATGAATGCGATACCAGCGACATTGACGATGCAGGCTTAGAGAAACGCTTAGCCGAATGGCGTGAAGAAGATGAAAGCTCGGTAAGAATGGTCTTACAACAGCTGCACCTTATTTATCGCATGCTACCTGAGCTTCACTCTCTCGCCAGTAAGTTTGCCGTCCGTGTAAACTAGCAATTGTCGTAATAATGAGAGCGGCTCAATTTCGGGCGGCTCTCACCTTTCTCTTGTTATAACTTGACATTTTTCGGACAAAAAATCGCCACGTCGAGAATAATCTCAGATTAAGTATTTTCTTACAGGTGTAAGGCCATGAAAGGACATCAAACTTACCGCGGTGAGAAGGCAGCGCATTTTTTACTGAGGCATGAGTCGATGACGCATAATCAATTTGAGTCTTTAAAATCACAATTACAGCATTTAACACCTCAACAACTGCGTTTATTACAAGGCGAGATAAAGCACTCTTTGGAAAATGAATCGAATAATTTACTCACTGATGATGAGCTGAATGTGCTTTCGAGCCTCTTTTCCTAGTCACGAATTTCTTCTTGTGCAAAAAGTAAACGGAGCCTAAACTTTAGACATCGACGAGGGTAAGCTTATGTCTATATCTGGTGTTCATTCTGGCTATCAACTGATCAATCAGTCAAATAAAATGGCTGAGGATGCGGCTCGTGAGCTCAATATGGAAAAAGACATCTCTCCTGTTGATAAAGCGGACAAAGCGCTTGCTTTTAATAAAGTTGAGTTTGATAAAGTTGTTGCTAAAGCTGAAGAAAAACCTGAAGAAATTGATAGCCTACTAAAATTGAACCAAGCTACACAATACAACCGCATTGGCACCAATATTATCCAACGAGATCAAGACATGCTGGGTTCAATATTGGATATCCAAGCCTAACTCTTCACACAACTTGCAACACAAGCAAATATTGTGTTTATGTGCATGGTTAGTACAATGCCCGCAAATTCTTTACCATGATTCGCTATGCCTAAGCTAAACCTGCATCGAAGAGATTATGTTTCTATTTTGGGTGGTGATATATCAGCCCAGCAGCTAGAGCAAATACTCCAACCCAAACTCACTTCTCCAACGCTCAAATTAACACCAAGTCCGTATTTAACCGCAAAAAATGTAGAACGCCGTTGGCAAGTACTTAACACGCGAACGAACAAAAGTGCGCTTTTAGATGACTCAACAGAGCAAGATATGCTCAGCTACCACAAAAATATTGAGCATTTTATTGGCACAGTCAAAGTTCCAGTTGGGATCGCAGGGCCATTACGAGTCAACGGACTGTTTGCCAAAGGTGATTATCTCGTCCCGCTAGCTACAACCGAAGCCGCTTTGGTTGCCTCTTATCATCGTGGTGCAAAACTGCTTACTGCGGCAGGAGGTGCAAGCGCCATGTTGTTAAATGAAGGCGTTACTCGCACGCCAGGCTTTGCATTTTATAACTTAATCGAAGCTGGGCAGTTTGTGGCGTGGATAGTGACTCAATATGACCACTTTAAACAAGTTGCAGAAAACACGACAGCACACGGAAAACTGTCAGACATTAATGTCAATATTGAAGGGAACCATGTCTACCTCGTGTTTGAGTTTTTAACCGGCGATGCATCAGGGCAAAACATGGTCACTATTGCCACCAATGCCGTGTTCCAAACCATTCTGGCGAATACTCCTGTGCAGCCTGAATACGCATTCCTTGATGGCAACCTATCGGGTGATAAAAAAGCCACTAGCCAAACACTGCGTAGTGTGAGAGGAAAAAAAGTGACTGCCGAGGTGCATTTATCTGCCGAACTCATCCATAAACATCTGCATACGACGCCACAGTCTATGATGCAATTTGGCCAAATGACGACTGTTGGTGGGGCATTAAGCGGCGCGATAGGCATTAACGCGCATTACGCTAATGCACTCGCTGCTTTGTATATTGCCTGTGGGCAAGACGCCGCTTGCGTTGCTGAATCGGCCATTGGTATGACACGCATGGAAGTGGACAAAAATGGTGGTTTGTACGCCAGTGTAACCTTACCCAATTTAATGTTAGGGACCGTTGGTGGCGGTACAGGGTTACCGAGTCAAAAAGCATGTTTGGATATTCTCGGTCTACACGGTACTGGTCATTCGCAAGCGTTAGCCGAAGTGGCAGCATCACTCTGTCTGGCTGGTGAACTTTCTATTGTCGGTGCGTTCTGCGCTGGCCATTTTTCACGCGCCCATCGCAAACTTGCTCGTTAAGGTATTGCCTCTCCCAATAAAAAAGGCGCTACGTGAATACGTAGCGCCTTTTTTATTGGTTAAGTGAGCATATGCATTAGAAAATAATGATCGAGATCAAAATAAAAAAACAAAAAACTAACTATTTCGACTAAAAAATGGTTTCATACGAACATTACAGAACAAAAACGAAATAGGTGCGCTCAATGAACAACCATTCTGTTTGCAACTCGATTGAAGCCGAAAACAATGTGCTCGACATTATTGTTGTCGGTGGCGGTATCAATGGGGCAGGCATCGCCGTAGATGCTGCTGGCCGCGGGCTGAAAGTTGGCCTATATGAAGCAAAAGACTTTGCTAGCGCTACCTCTTCTACGAGCTCAAAATTAATTCATGGTGGGTTGAGATACCTAGAACATTATGAATTTCGTTTAGTCGGTGAGTCATTGGCTGAACGCGAAGTACTGTTGCGCAAAGCGCCTCACATTGCAAAACCAATGCGATTTCGTCTACCACACCGCCCTTTTCTAAGACCTGCTTGGATGATTCGTGCCGGACTTTTTCTTTATGACCATTTAGGCAAACGAACCTCACTACCTGCCAGCAAAAAAATAGCCCTTAACGCGGGTGTGGTGACTAAAAATGAGATGAAAATTGGTTTCGAATACTCAGACTGCTGGGTCGATGATGCTCGTTTAGTGATACTGAATGCGATGCAAGCACGTGAACTCGGTTCCGAAGTAAAAAACTATTGCCGCGTTGAATCAGCTCGTCGTGTTGACGAGTTATGGCATGTGACTTTGTTTGATGAAAAAACACAAACTCGTTTTACTCGCCGCAGTCACGCGCTTGTCAACGCAACAGGTCCTTGGGTTAAACAGTTCATTGATGAGCAGATTGAAATTACTTCTCCCTACGGTATCCGGCTTATCAAAGGATCACATATTATCGTGCCGAAAATTCACGATGAAGAGCAGGCGTATATTTTACAAAACGAAGATAAACGGATCGTCTTTGTGATCCCCTATCTTGATCACTATTCAATGATAGGCACCACCGATGTCGAATACCGAGGTGATCCTCGTCAAGTGAAAATTAGCGTCGAAGAAAAACAGTACTTATTGAATGTGGTGAATAAACACTTTATCCATCAGGTCACACTGGATGATATTGTGGCTGACTTCAGCGGTGTACGCCCGCTATGTGATGACGAGTCTGACTCACCACAAGCCATTACTCGGGACTATACACTATCATTGGATCAACAAGCTGATAATGCGCCACTACTTTCTATTTTTGGTGGAAAGTTAACCACTTATCGCAAGTTAGCTGAATCTGCTATGGGTCAATTAAAACCATTTTTTAATCGAATGTCTGACAGTTGGACCGCAAACAAACCACTGCCTGGTGGAGAAGCCTTTTATCCAGCACAGCTCAAACAGCAGCTTGAGCAGCGCTTCCCAGATCTTGATAAAGCGACCATTAACCGCTGGATCACTAATTATGGTAGCCGAGCTTCGGTGATGCTCGATAATGTGCAAAGTAGTGCTGATCTGGGTAAACATTTTGCGTTTGGGCTCTATCAATGCGAAGTCGATTATCTCTTACATTATGAATTTGCTTCTTCATGTGAAGATATCCTATGGCGCAGAAGTAAACTCGGCTTAACATTTAACACTGAACAAATTGATCAGTTAAATGATTATATCGACCAATCATCAACTTGCGAATGTCAACGCATCAGTGCTTAACACAAGATGTAGCCACTAGAATTAAACTTGAGAAAAGCTCTTAGAAACATGATCTTCTGAGAGTTTTTTACTTTTTCTTAGTAGGTGACGTAAAAATCACGGGGTATAGTAAAGCTATATTTCCGTAACGACGATGCCACTCAATGCCAATTCCGAATACTAACAGCGACGATCTCATCAAACTCCTTAAGCCATGCATGAAAATCCTCGTCACTATTGAATTCGGACCTGAGGATTCTTACAGCTTTTCAACGACAATTGTCGGATGCAAACGTGAAAGATATGTACTGATCGATATGCCCGTAAAAGCTCGTGAAGACTTGGTGATGCGAAAAATAGTTAATATCCAAATCATTTTGCGTGGGATTTGTGACACTGAATTAGGTCATATACTCGCGTTCAAAACCTCGATTATTCGTAGTATCTCTAAACCGTTCGGATTACTGTTTATCAAGTTTCCTAAGCACTTTGTAACCAAACCAATCCGTGAGCACGAGCGCTACAAACTCTCTTTGCCAGCCGTTATTCATGAAGGAGAGCATCAATTTAAAGGGAAATTAATCGACTTTTCTATTTCTGGCTGCGCGCTATTTATTCCTGGCTTGCACCATTTAGAAAAAGATATGTTTATTGAGATAAAGTCCACACTCTCCCCACTTCTACCACAAGATCTCGCTTGCCAAATCGTCAGTGTGCGTCAACAAGGTAAAGGAATGTTAGTAGGCGTTAAATTTCTTGAATCAATTGCAATGACAGCAGCATTGAAAAAAGAAATATTAGAACGCGCTTTTATGGCTGGTAGCGTATAAGAACGTTGCGCGGTGCTTTATTTCTGCCGTTTTTGGAAGTGACAAAAAGCCTCATGCAATGCTTTCTCTTTGATAGGTTTAACTATCACATACTCTGCACCTGCGGCCATAAATGCTTCGTTGGTAGATTGCATACCATCAGCCGTGCACGCATAAATAGGTACATCCATCATCAACTCATGTTTGATCAAGTGGGTTGTTTCAACCCCACCTAAGTAAGGCAGTTGGTTATCCATTAAGATAAGATCCACTGGATGATCTTTCAAATAATCAATCGCTTGTAGACCATCCTCTACTCTTGTCACTTCCATACCGTATTTTTTGCAAAATGCTTGAGCAATAAAAGCGTTGGTATGATTATCTTCGACTAGCAACACTTTGATTGGTTTTTCAAACATTTCATGTGGCGGCGCGCGCTCATAAGATGATATATCCTTCCCGCAGTCACTGACGACAACCAGCGGGAGTTCAACAGAAAATGTAGTACCTACTCCAAATTGGCTTTTCACGTTTACGGCACCACCAAGCATCTCAATTAAGCTTTTGACAATCGCAAGCCCCAAACCACTACCGCCGTATTCTCGTGTGGTGTTTGATTCTACTTGAGTAAAAGGCTCAAAAATAAGCGCGAGATCTTGCTCTCTGATGCCGATACCTGTGTCACTAATCGAAATAAACAATTGGTGGTTATTCTTTTGCTGGAACTCAATGCTAATCAACCCATGGTGGGTAAACTTAGTCGCATTATTTAATAAATTAAACAGAATTTGGTTCAGGCGAACTTGATCGCTATGGATCATCATATCAGGCGGAATATTGCTCTTTAGGCTGAATTCAATCTCTTTTTCAGCACATAATGGCCGATAGATACTTTCCACGGCAGAGATGACCTCAACCAGCTTAAAGTCAGACTCTTGAATTCTAAACTGTCCCTGCTCTATCTTTGAAAAATCAAGGATATCATTCAGCACCGCCAATAAATGTTCACCACTACTGCATAACACATTCACTTGTTCAAGTTGCTCATGGTCACTGATTTCACGCTTAAGTAATTGAGAAACGCCTAAAATTCCATTCAATGGTGTTCTCAGCTCATGACTCATTTTTGCAAGAAATTCAGCACGAATACGCGCCGACTCTTCCGCTTCTTGCCTTGCGAGTCGGCTCTGTTTGGCCGCCTCAGCGATTGTCGTAATATCTTGTCCTTGAGTGATGATTGACTCAATTCTCTGCTCAAAAATAATGGGGGATAAATTCCAGCGAAAAACCTTATTGCCGACTTCAACGTTTATCTCTCGGAACGTTTCTTGTTCAACCGCAAGGCGTATCTTTGGCTGCAGCTCTTGCTTTAATGCATCAAAAATGCATTGCTGTTGATCATTACGACGCATGAAATATTTTTTTGCTGATGGATTCATTTTGATGATATCACCGTCGATACTCCATACTATGATGGGCGAAAGTGAAAAATTGAACAGATCTTCAAATTGTTTTTCTTGCTCAGATAAACGTTGAAATGTGTGTTCTAGCGTTCTGCCGAAGTGATCAAATTCATAGATTTTAGAACCAGAAAAAAGCTCATAACTCCCAGCTTCAGCCGCTTTGTGAGTGTAATTCATCAAGCTATTGATTTCATTTTTCACTCGCTGCTGTAACCACCAACGTGTCAAAATAGAGACTATCACCATCGCAAAAAGGGCAAAAATCATCCAAAAAAAATAATTTTCACGTAATTGCAATACGTTCTCATTGCTCTGCACACTGAGGACGTTAATATAAATTGGTACGCCTTCTATGGTTAACGCGGTACGGCTTACCATGTAATCGGCAAAACTATAGGCGTCAAAATTATCTTCTAAAACATCACGTTCCGTGTAGGTCTCATCACCATTAATTGTTGAGGCTAAGACCTTTTCACTCGTCGTCATCACGAGATTTTCTGAGTTACTCCCTTCACGTAATGTTTCTGCCAGCACGTAATTGTTGTTAAGTACGGTAGCAAGATGCAAAAAACCAATCACCTCTCCGGACTGCGAGTCAATAACGGGAGTACGTCTGACCATTAGGTAGGCATAGCCCAATTGAGAGGGAGATTTGATCATATGCCAGTTATTACTTAACGCGACTTTACGAGACATGTTTACCAGCTCGTTTTGTTCAATACCATAAAACTGAGCATTGCCATCTTCCCACATCAGGCTGTCAGAATCAGAAATGAAACGAATGTCAGGCGTGTTGGCTACTTCTAGCTGGTCAACTCCAAAAAAGAACTGATCAATGCTGTCATTATCGCCCTTACGAATTGCTTTAACTAAACCTGCATTTTTTGCGCTGCTATCTTGGTTTATCTGCAGTAATGAAAGACGGAAGTTAAAGAGGTTCTGGATGAGACTAGAAGTTTGAGAAGCCGTACGTTGCACTTCTTGAGCAATGATTTTGCTACTGATCTGATAACTTTGAAATAAAACGCTGAGCGTCAACGCGCCAATCACCGCAATCATTGATTTGGTGATCACGGTGGCTATCTTTTGTTTTTTCTTGACGGTGCTTGACCTTAAACTCATTAATGACTCGATATATCAATGGTCAGAGTAACGAAATGCTCTTTTTTTGAGCTTTTCAATATCCGCTAAAGAAGCCTCTTTGGTTACCAACTCGAAACCACCAGAGTAAACCGTAGGTACCGGCTTTCCTTCAAGATCCCACTTAATGGCTTCCGCCATAGCAACACCTGCATCATCATTGACACGCATAATAGTCACATCAAGTGTGCTATTTTGCAGCGCGTCCAATTCAGCCTCACCACCGCCCCAGCCGTTTAACGTAATATCTTCTCTATTTTGCTGCTGCAACGCATCCATGGCACCGAGAGCAACATCAGTAGAGCATGCGTAAATAAAATTAATATCTGGTGTTTGTTTAAGAATACGCAAAGTTGCATCAAATGCACTATCTCGTGTCGCTTTTGTATAAAACGAAGAGGCCAAGTGATATTTACTGTCTCGACTCATTTCTTGGATAAAACTATCACCGCGAGCATCGCTAACATAGCCTTCAGAATAATAGAGTACGGAATAAGCACTATTCTTTGGCGCCGACTTTTTGTAGTAATCCACCAGTTTCATTGTGCCAATTTCATGATCAAACCCTACGTACATAAAAGGCTGGCGATCTCCCCAACTTTTTACTGGCGTAGTGATATTTTGCAGAATAATTTTGGTTTGATTTGAACTTAACAGCTGCTCGATAAATTTACGGTGGCGGATGGTATCAAGCGTAAACACCAAGTAATCAGATTTGTTTCTGATCGCTTCCATCAACGATAAACTTTGTTGGCGAATATCGACATTCGGACGAGTGAATACTTGGTTAATTTGGTATCTAATCCCAAGTTCATCTAAACGCATCTCAAAGGCTTTGATATTGCGCGCCCAATAATCGGAAACTTGTTGACCGGGATAAACAACAGAAATATGAATAGGTTTATCTTGCTCTATTGAGAGTAAAGCAGGAGGTTGACGCACTGCCTGTATCATCTGGTCGGTAAGAGCCTGTTGCGCAGGATTAAGGTCTAAAAACTCTTGATATCGCCAATAGCCATTTAAAACTTGCGCTGCAGCCTGAGTGGAGGCTGCCAAACTGACACTGAACACAAATGAAAGGAGCAGGATTTTTCTCATGGCATTCTCATTACACTAACTTCTGGATTTAATGACACACAATGGCTGATTTCGCACTCATCATATTCTCGGACTACCCAATGAAGGATCAAACAAGTAGCCCGTATATCATCTTGATTATTAAGTATGTTCCTCATAAATGATAGTGCAAACCACTAAAAAAGCTGACTTGCACTCATAACCGCTCATTTACTAAACAAAAGTATCAGAATGCTTTCCTATACTTAAAAGGTGAAAGCTAAATTTCCAGAAATGCCAAATTGATTATCTCCAGCATAGTTTCCTGCAAGATCGAAACTGACAAGATCTCCGGGGCTGATGCCAATGCCAAACGTCACGGCGTTGTCCAAAGTGTCTTCTAAATCGATTTCATAACCCGCACGAAGCTGTGCCCATCCCCAAGCATTACCTTCTAAGCCAAAGCGTAGGTATTGTGTATCATCTTTTTGGTCTTGGAAACGACTCTGCTTTGTTGCATCTAAATCGATTGCAGCAGTGAAAAACTCAGTGACATATCCACCCGAGATTGTGACTTGCGTATCCAAATCATATGAGCTTAAACCATCAATGGTTTTTAATTCTTGAGCAAAAAGATCCTTTACCGCAACACCCACTCGAAAATCGTTAATTAACCATACAGCCCCTAAATCAAGATTGAAGGCATTATCGTTCGTTTCGCTTTTGTCATAATCAGCAAGATCGAATTCTTTTACCGAAACATTTTGCTTATAGGTTCTTAATTGTTGAATTTTAGGCGTAATGCCAAATGAAAATTGTTGGCCACGAATGTTGTATATTTTGGCCAGTGCTAGGCCAAATTCTGAGTAACCAAATGCAATCAGATCAACGGTTGAATTTTTATAACGATTCTCAACGTCGGTGCCGCTACTGCCTGTATTTGCCGCAATATCAGAACGCGCAATCACCTCCGCGTGCCCACGCGCAAAAATATTAAGTGAAACTAGATCGAGAGGAATTGCTATCGCCATACCAATGCCCGCCGATGCAGCAAGAGGTTTGTCATCGGCAAGCTGGTCTAAATACTGATTAAGTTTATCAATATCACTTTGATTGGGTGTACCGGAATTTTCAAACGCTTTGATGCTATCTTGCAGGTCATCAATGGATTTTAGGCTTTTGTCTGGGTCTCTAGCCGCACCACCTATCGCAGGGAAAAGCACGCCAAACGTGTCATTATTCCGATACACGGCCACCAAAGCAGGATTATAGAATGGGGCTAGCAGATAATCGGCCGTTGTTACGCCAGTATTCCCCATTCCATTACCACGAGCGTCAGCTATCGTGTTCGCCGCTTGTGCAGAAGCACAAGCCAACAAGAGCAACGAGACCACTGACCATTTGTTGTAACTGTTCATATTGCAACCAACCTTGTTGTTATTATTCCTTAAACAAGGTTAATACAATTTTTTACATTGCACATGAAATTGGCGAATAATGCCGCTGACCAAACCTAATCGTCACCAAAATCATCCATGCCACTAACAGAGAAATGAAAATTCTCTTGCGCTGCCACCAACTGTTCTTTTTGCAATTTGGTCAGTTTTTTAATCGCTAGCTCAGTTTTTAAAGCGAGGCTTTTACCGCCTTCTACACGTTGAGACCAAACCAATAATAACGGTCCTTTACCTCGTAACGCTTTTGCACCTTTACCTGTTTGGTGTTGTACAAAGCGTCGTTCAACATCCGTTGTAATACCGCAATACAGTGCTTGATGGCGGGTTCGAACCAAATAAACCCACCAGTCCGGGCTATCTTTGTGGGGAACCTTATTCACTTACAGTAAGCTTTCCACCAAAGCGCGTAACTCGGCGACTTCATTTTTTAGTGCGTGAACCTCCTGTTCAAGCTGATCAATACGAGCAGTCGCCCCACCTTCCGGAGCAAAGGTTTGCTCTAAATCTTCAACGTCAACCTCTCCAGAAAAGAGATGTTGATAACGCGACTCTCGCTTGCCCGGTTCACGCGGCAGCTTCACCACCAGCGGGCCTGATTCACGGTTGGCTAAACCGTCTAAAATAGTTTCGACTTCTTTTACATCGGTAAAACTGCATAATCGGTTAGTGCGAGTGCGCAACTCTCCCGGCGTTTGTGGCCCACGCAGCAGCATGCAGCACACCAAACCAAGCTCTTGATTTAACAGCTTTAAATCGCCAAATTCGGTGTTGCAGAAACGGTGCTGATATTTGCTCACTCGGCTATTAAAACCACTTTCATCACTCATCAGGCGACGAGCGATCAAGCCCTCAGCGGCATCTTGAACCTCAGCTTCGGTTAATGACAGCACTGGCTCACGGTTACTTTTTTGGTTACATGCGGTGGTCAAGCTATTGAGCGTTAATGGGTAGTAATCAGGCGTGGTCACTTCTTTTTCAATTAAGCAGCCAATAATTCGTGCTTCTAGGGGAGAGAGCTCAATGTTCATTATAATTTCCTTTTTTCTAAGCGGAGTTTCCTAATCGAGGCCACAATCGATGTTGCATTAGTGTTCTAACAACAGTGAAATTCGGATGATTTTCCCATTGCTATCAATCATCACAATCTTTGCACGGCTTAACTCTAACTCGGTCATCTCCAGCTTCTCACGTTCGCTAATATAAGCTTCACGCAATTTAACACTGTGATGCAGTTCAGCGTTTGCAGGTACATCTTTTCTTTTAGGTACTAAAATTTCTGAAAGTTGCATCTCTAAATACCATAAGATAGCGATTTGAAAGGTACATGATATAGCGCCTATCCGTACCAATACAATCACTCATGACTAGAGTGATTATTTCTTAATCAAGAGTGAGTCAGGATTGATCTAAAGGCTGTTATGAATCAGCTCGATATGATTTAATCAATGGCATTGACATTCAAGTTGGGAAAAGGAACCTATGAGTATCGTATTTGAAATTGTTAACCAAGCTCGCCGTAAAAATAAACTGAAACGTGAACTGCTAGATAACGAGAAAAAAGTTCGTGATAACCGTAAAAGAGTTGAATTGCTTGAAAACTTACTCGATTACATGAAACCGGATATGACCCACGAAGAAGTCATGGCGATCATCAATAACATGAAAGCCGATTACGAAGATCGCGTCGATGATCACATCATCAAAAGCGCAGAAATTTCAAAAGAGCGCCGTGATATTAGCCGTCGTATCCGCGAGCTGACCGATAAAGATAAACAAATGACTCAAGGCAAAAAGTAAAATTGATGCCGACCATCTTCGAAACCCGTCTTAAGACGGGTTTTTTTATGGCCAAAACATTCACAAAACAAATCAATATTTCTATCAACAAAAAGTGCGATAAATTTTATGTGATAGACATTAAACGTTTGCGTAATCGCTAACCTTCACCGAACCTAGTTTTGAGTCTTTTATCACATATTAGCTATTGTTATATTTATACACAGTAAATCAATTATGACCATTCGAGGCACGGAGCTTCCTCACTTATCTCACGGCGAGAAGATTGGTACCGACATCGTTCGGCATATATTAAGAGGGTCAAATTATGGAAATGAATGTGGTTGAAATTTTGGGCTATGCAGCTTCGATCATGGTGGCAATCTCGCTGACAATGAAAGATATCGTTAAACTGCGTATTCTTAATTTTGTTGGTTGTGCACTGTTTACCGCTTACGGACTAATGATTGATTCATGGCCTGTAGTGCTCACCAACGGTTTTATCGCCTGCGTAAACATCTACTTTTTAGCAAAGATGCAACGAGAAAAAAAAACGGCTGACGCCAAAAGCGCTGCATGATAAACCCAAAATAATAAAAATTGACGTGTAAAAAAATGCTCTGCCACGATGACAGAGCATTTTTTATCGATAAATCAGAAAGCAAAAGCATAAATAGCCAAGCAAAAAGCCTCTAGTAGGGGGATACATAGAGGCCATAAGGCTAAGTATTACTCTTCGTCATCGTGCATAGTTGCCCAAGCTTGAGCACATTTCACCGCACGTTTCCAACCTTTATAGCGACGATCGCGCTTCTCTTCATCTTGATGAGGAACGAATGTTTTATCGATCACGGCTTTATCAGCAAGCTCATCCAAGCTTCCCCAAAAGCCAACCGCAAGACCAGCTAAATAGGCTGCCCCTAGCGCGGTCACTTCCGTCACTTTAGGACGGTGCACTTCGGTATCAAGCACATCTGATTGGAACTGCATTAAGAAATTATTGGCTACCGCGCCACCGTCTACGCGTAACGCAGACAGTTTGATGCCAGAATCAGCTTGCATTGCATCAAGTACATCACGTGTTTGGTAAGCGACACTTTCCAAGGTCGCGCGAATAATATGGTTCGAATTCACGCCACGCGTTAAACCAACAATCGTACCACGGGCATAAGCATCCCAATACGGCGCGCCTAAACCAGTAAACGCTGGCACAACATAAACGCCGTTGGCCGTATCAACTTTCGTAGCGAAATATTCTGAGTCATGCGCATCTGAAATCAGTTTCAACTCATCACGCAACCATTGAATCGATGCACCGCCCATAAAGACTGCACCTTCAAGCGCGTAGTGAGGTTCACCAGCAGGGCCACAAGCTAGAGTTGTTAGCAAGCCATTATGTGAGGTGACTTTCTCTTTACCTGTGTTCATCAATAAGAAACAGCCAGTGCCGTAAGTATTTTTTGCTTGGCCCGCCTCAACACACATCTGCCCATAAAGCGCAGCTTGCTGGTCACCCGCAATTCCGGCAATAGGAATACGTGTCCCGCCTTTACCACCAATGTTGGTTTGGCCGTAAACTTCGGAAGATTTCTTCACTTCAGGCATCATAGACAAAGGAATATCAAACTCTTTTAGGATTTTCTCATCCCAATGCAAGTTGTTGATATTGAAAAGCATAGTGCGAGATGCATTGGTATAATCCGTAACGTGAACACGGCCTTGTGTCATGTTCCAAACGAGCCACGAGTCAATTGTACCAAATAGCAGTTTTCCAGCCTCGGCATCTTCACGAGCCCCTTCGACATTATCCAAAATCCATTTGATTTTGGTGCCAGAGAAGTAAGGGTCAAGCACTAGGCCTGTATTCTCGCGAATGTACTCTTCTAGCCCTGGGCGTGCTTTCAATTCTTCACAAATGGATGCGGTACGTCGACATTGCCATACAATCGCGTTGTAGACTGGTTTACCCGTTTCTTTGTTCCACACCACCGTAGTTTCACGTTGGTTGGTAATACCAATCGCCGCAATTTCATCACTGCGAATACCAGCTTTGCCAAGTGCTTCTACTAGCGTCGAACTTTGCGTCGCATAAATTTCCAGTGGATCATGTTCAACCCAGCCAGCTTGAGGGTAGATCTGGGTAAATTCACGCTGAGAAACACTGACAATGTTAGCATCATGATCTAACACTACAGCACGTGAGCTTGTTGTTCCTTGGTCAAGGGCAACAATATATTTCTGCTCAGTCATGGTCTTTTCCTTATCTTTCACGTTAATCGTTTTATGAAGTGTTATCGTTATTTTAGACGTGAGCTTGCTCACTTTCTTCTACGTCATCACACTGGTTTGGAATGGTGCAGCCTACGCCGACAGTGGGTAAGTACGCGCCAATAAATTTAGGGTAAGCCCATGCCCCAAAACAGGCACCAGCAATAGGAGCAATGATAGGTACGATGAAGTATGGGATATCTTTTGCACCTGTTAGTGCGTAGTCCCAGCCAGCTAAGTAGGCAAACAATTTAGGGCCAAAATCACGTGCAGGGTTCATCGCAAAACCAGTCAATGGGCCAAGTGAACCACCGATAACCGCAATCAGAATACCAATCAGCAATGGGTTCATTGCATTGCGATGTGCGCCGTTATTTTCATCACCTAGTGCCAAAATAGCGAACATTAGTACTGCTGTGATGACAAATTCGACCGCCAATGCACCAACAAATGATAATGAAGCATTAGGGTAGGTAGAAAAAATACCCGCTGTGGCTAACGCTTCTTGACTGCTGCGTACAAAATTGTGTGCGATTTCATAATCAGTAAAAAGGTTGCTGTACAAGCCGTAAACCAGAGCAGCAGAGCAGAATGCACCGAGCATTTGCGCCGCAATATAGGGAAGTACTTTTGCTTTGTTGAAGCCGTGGAAGGCGGCCAGTGCAATGGTCACCGCCGGATTAATGTGAGCTCCAGAAACACCCGCAGTGCAATAGATGGCAATTGCCACACCTAAGCCCCACATGATGCTGATTTCCCACTGACCAAATTGTGCGCCAGTAAGAACTAAGGCAGCAACACAGCCTACACCGAAAAAAATCAGCAATCCGGTGCCGATAAACTCCGCGATACACTCTCCGAGAAGAGTATGTTGTTTTGTTCGAGTCATAGTAAGTGTCCTTGTTTATTTTTTGTGTACACAATGTTTGTGTGTGGCAAATTTTGCACATTTTTCTTCCCACGAAAATTAAAAAACAACATTTATGAGCGTTCGAACACAATTTTGTTACTTGCAATATCGTTTTTTGTTAATTAACTCATTATTTTGATCTTCTGCTCATTAACGCAGAGCTTAACAAATGATAGGAAACTAAGGGTGTCTCTATAAACAACGACATAATCAAGTGCAATAAAGGATAGAGATATGATTTCATACTGCCAAGAGAGGCATGATGATGAAGTCATCGGATCAGCTCGTAAGCGCATTTGTTCTCTAAAATCCACTCCAGTTGTTAAATTAACCCAACCTAAATTGTTAAACCGTTCATCATTTTGATATGAAATAACATACAAAGATGAAATTACCGCTAAAATGAAACACAATTTCGCTCATTCGCGCTTTTGTGAGCAATATATCGAACATTTTCTATTGAAAATGCCACACTAAATATAAGTTTTTCATCGAATAAGGTTTCACCATGACCACAACCACACGATTTGAAACCGATGTTGTTATCATTGGTGGCGGAGCAACCGGTACTGGGATCATGCGCGACTGCGCACTGCGCGGCATTGCGTGTATTTTGCTAGAAAAGGATGATATTGCTTCTGGTACCACCGGGCGAAATCACGGTTTATTACACTCAGGAGCACGTTACGCAGTTACCGATCCTGAATCGGCCAAAGAGTGCATCCAAGAGAATCAAATTTTAAAAAATATCGCTAGACATTGTGTAGAGAAAACCGACGGCCTGTTCATTACTCTGCCTGAAGACGATCTTGCTTTTCAGAGCACGTTTATCGACGCGTGCGCTCAAGCTGGGATTACAACCGAGCCGCTTTCTGCCAAAGAAGCACTGCGTTTAGAGCCTCACGTTAACCCAAACCTTGTTGGCGCGATCAAAGTACCCGATGGCACACTCGATCCTTTTCGTTTATGCGCTTCCAATGTGCTAGACGCCAAAGAGCATGGTGCGCGGATCATGAACAAAACCATTGTGACGTCGCTGATCCGCCAAGGTGACACAGTATTAGGCGTGCGCTGTTTACAGCTCAACACTCATCAACAATATGAGATTTTCGCCAAAGAAGTGATTAACGCAGCTGGAATATGGGGACAAAACATCTGTGAATACGCCGATCTCAACATCAAAATGTTCCCCGCGAAAGGCTCATTGTTGATCCTTGATTATCGTATCAACAACCTTGTGATCAACCGCTGTCGCAAGCCTTCTGATGCCGATATTCTTGTCCCTGGTGATACCATTTCACTGATCGGTACTACCTCTGAACACATTGACTACGACCAAATTGACAACCTGCACGTGACTGAAAAAGAGGTCGATATACTACTGGCCGAAGGCGCGAAACTGGCCCCCATCATGGCGAATACTCGTGTACTACGCGCTTATGCGGGTGTGCGTCCATTGGTCTCTATTAATGATGATGGCAGCGGCCGAAACATCAGTCGCGGCATCGTATTACTTGACCACGAACAACGCGATGGATTGAAAGGCCTCACCACGATTACAGGCGGTAAATTAATGACTTACCGCCTAATGGCAGAATGGGCGACCGATTTAGTCGCCAAAAAACTGGGCAATAATACCCCTTGCGAAACTCATACTCGCGCCCTACCCGGCTCCAACGAAACCCCAAAACAGGTCAAAAAAACCGCCAGCATTGCCAAACCCGTCTATGAATCGGCTATTTATCGCCATGGTGAGCGCGCACAAAATTTCTTATCTGATGATGCAAAGAGCCAAGCGGTTATTTGTGAATGTGAAATGGTGACCGCGGGCGAAATTGAATACGCAATTAAACAACTCGATGTAAATAACTTGGTCGATTTACGTCGCCGCACTCGTTTAGGTATGGGGCCGTGCCAAGGAGAGCTTTGCAGCTATCGCGCCGCCAGCTTATTTCAAGAATATGGTCACGTTTCGGGAAACCAATCGAGCCAACTGTTGGTTGAGTTTTTAGAAGAGCGCTGGAAAGGCATTAAACCGATTTTCTGGGGAGATGCACTGCGCGAGGCTGAATTCAGTTACTGGATTTACGAAGGCTTGTTCGGAGCCAATGACATTCCAACGCAACACAAGCAAAATGAAAGTGAGGAGACGTTATGATGAAATACGACGTCACAATTATCGGTGGTGGAATTGCAGGTTACAGTGCAGGTCTTCGCTGCTTACAAGCGGGCCTAAAAACAGCACTGATCAGTCAAGGCCAAAGTGCTCTGCATTTTTCATCCGGTTCCATCGATGTTCTGGGTAAACTGCCTAGCGGCGAAGCGGTTGAATCCCCTTTGCTCGCCATGGAAGCATTACGTCAACAAGCCCCGAATCACCCTTACAGTAAAATTGGCGCTGACACTATTTCGCAAGGGTTAATGTGGTTTCAAAAAACGCTGCAGCAACGCGGCATGCCGCTGACACACCAAGCGGATAATAGTAACCACTATCGCATAACTCCGATGGGGACATTGAAAGCCACTTGGTTATCACAACCTTATGTTTATCAACATAAAACGAATGCTGATTTTAAGCGTATTGTGCTGCTCGCCATCGATGGTTATCGAGATTTTCAACCACATATGCTGCAAGATAACTTACGCGCTCTACCTGCATTTTCGACTATCCCAAGTGAGATCATCAATATCACGATTCCGGGTTTCGAAGCACTTCGCCATAACCCCAACGAACTGCGCTCCATCGATATTGCTCGTTTGCTCAAACAGCCACATGCATGGCGCAGTTTTTGTGATCAACTGATCCGTCATGCCACTGTGCAAGATCTAGTGATCCTACCTGCCATCATGGGCAATGGTGATGGGTTAACCTTACTGAACAAACTCAAATTGGAAACCAACTTGCAGTTGCATGAAGTCCCGACCATGCCGCCATCATTAATGGGCATCCGCATTGAAGAGACACTCAGCCGAGCTTTTTTAACTATGGGTGGTACCCATTTAAAAGGCGATAAAGTCATCAGTGGTGAATTTGATGGTAACCGTTTGACCGCCATTCATACTCAAAATCTCAATGATATGCCGATTCAAGCTGACCATTTCGTGATGGCTACAGGGAGCTATTTCAGCCAAGGTTTACAGGCTTCTCATCACGGTATTAGCGAACCCGTGTTCCAATTAGAGACGGAGAGCTGTCATGATCGCGCTCTATGGCGAAACCATGCCTTTTTCTCAGCAAACTCTCACCCTTTCATGACCTTTGGTGTGCTGACCAACACGTCACTGAACCCAACTCATCAAGGTAATATCATTACCAATTTATACTGCTGTGGTTCGATGCTCGCGGGTTATGATCCTGTCTTTGAAGGCAGCGGTGGAGGCGTTGCTATTGCCAGCGCTTACCACGCTACCTCTCAAATTATGGCTCAAACTCAATCTCGACCAGCCATTCAGGAGGTATTAGCATGAGCACCTCTTTTGTTGAAGCCGCACCCAAAAATACCTCTTTTGATCAATGCATCAAATGCACTGTTTGTACCGTTTATTGCCCGGTTGCTAAAGCAAACCCACTCTATCCGGGGCCAAAACAGTGCGGACCGGATGGCGAACGCTTGAGGATTAAAAGCGCAGAGTATTATGACGACCTACTCAAGCTCTGCACCAACTGCAAACGTTGTGAAACCGCCTGTCCTTCCGGAGTAAAAATTGGCGATATCATTGCTGTGGCGCGTGGCAAACATGGTAAAAAAACGCTGAGTCCAAAGCTGGTGCGTGATTACGTACTCAGCCATACCGATCTTTTTGGCACGATCGCCACACCATTTGCACCGATAGTGAACGCTGCTACGGCTATGCCGATGGTAAAAAGACTGATGCACAAGACCATTGGTGTGCACGATCATAAATCACTTCCCAAATATTCACACGGCACGTTTCGTCGTTGGTTTAAGCAGAACTGCACACGCCAACCCCTGTATAACCGGCAAGTGACCTATTTCCACGGCTGCTACGTTAACTATAACCACCCGCAGTTAGGTAAAGATTTTGTCTCTGTGATGAATGCGATGAATATCGGCGTACGGTTACTGGATAACGAGAAATGCTGTGGTGTACCGCTGATTGCCAATGGTTTTCACGATAAAGCACGTAAAAATGCGCTATTGAATGTGAAAAATATCGAAGCCGCGGTAGTTGATCGTCAAACGACACTCCTCTCCACCTCATCAACGTGTTCGTTTACCTTACAACAAGAATACCCTCATGTTTTAGGGGTTGATAATAGTAAGGTGGTCAAACAAATTGAGTACGTCACACGCTTTCTACTCAAAGAGTTCATGAGCGGTAATGCGCCTAAAATGAAACCCGTTAACTTGAAAGTGGTTTACCACACCCCTTGCCACCTTGAACGCAGCGGTAATGTCATTTTTACCATTGAATTATTAAAAATGATCCCGGGATTGGAGTTAGTGGTCTTAGACAGCGAATGCTGCGGCTTAGCGGGAACCTACGGTTTTAAAGAAGAGAACTATGACGTTTCAATGAAAATTGGCGCGCACCTGTTTGATGCAATCAAAACATCGCAAGCTGACTATGCGATTACCGATTGTGAAACCTGTAAATGGCAAATTGAAGAAAATACCGCGTTAGAAACCATTCATCCAATTAGCCTGCTCGCGATGGCGATTGCCTAGTTTACACACCTAGCATTGAGAGTAAAACAGGCCACATTGTGGCCTGTTTTCATACCGCTTGTACTGTGTGAACATTCGTTTTCTAAACGTTATTTAGATAGCGGGCGCTGCTGGCAGTGCTCAATTGCATTGGCCAATAATTCTAACGCACTGGACTGACACTCTGGTAACTGCGCTTGGCTACGGCTAATCGCGGTAACACGCTCGCCCCATTTGATGTGCCCAGCCCCCCAAGTTAAGCCCGCCCCGAAAGCAGCCACCAGCAGGTTATCATTCGGTTTGATTTTCCCTTGTTCTACCGCTTCACACAATGCAATAGGTACGGTCGCGGCAGACGTATTACCATAGTGTTGAATGTTAACGAATGCTTTATCTTGGCTAATACCTGATAAGTCACACAAGGTTTGAATGATGCGAATATTCGCTTGATGCGGGATCACCACATCAACTTGCTCGGTTGAAAGACCAGAGCGCGCCAGCACAGTTTGCACCGCTGCGCCCATGCCTCGAACCGCACGTTTAAAAATCTCTTTCCCAACAAAATCAAAATCCCAATACCCATTGTCAGCGGCAAAACGATCCATCGATGAGCCAAATTTAGGCACCGCCAAAATATCACGCCCTTCTGCATCACAGCCGATTTGTGCATCTTGCAAACCCACTACTTTATCGGTTTTACTCAAGACAACGGCACCAGCACCGTCACCAAATAACACGGCGGTATCACGTTTGGTCCAATCAATGTAAAAAGAGAGACGCTCAGCACCCACCACTAACGCATGGCGGTAATGGCTTGCTTGCATTAAACGCGTCGCAGTTTCTAATCCATAAACAAAACCGGTACAGGCTGCATTTAAGTCAAAAGCGGCTGCATTTTTAATCCCAAGATTCTGCTGCACTTTCGAGGCAATATTTGGGATAAGAGAATCTGGCGAACAGGTTGCGATGATGATGAGATCAATCTCAGTTGCATCAATCCCAGCACAAGCGATGGCGTGTTGGGCGGCCACCGTAGCTAAATCCGAGGTATTCACATGGCTAATGCGGCGCTGTTCAATCCCGGTGCGAGTTTTAATCCACTCATCGGAAGTTTCAATAAAGGTGCTAAGATCATGGTTTGAGAGCGTTGCAGGTGGTAGGCATTTACCCCAACCTGTAATTTCGGCATAGAATTTTGTCATTGTTAACCTGTTTTTGTTGTATTTTCTAATGCAATCCAAAGACCTAAAATTAAAAACTCATCGTATGAAAGAGAAATGAGACTCAAAAGGTCCTTTTGATGTCAGTCAGTATACGCGCTTTTACTCCGACGTTAAGTCTAGTGCGTCAAATGCGACTGGAACAAAACGCAAAAATAGAGAGGAAACCATGTCAACATTCAATACTCGTTGCCCTTCGTGTCACGCAATGAACCGAGTTCCGATAGAACGAGTAACAGAAAGCCCGAATTGCGGTAAATGCCAAGCTCCCCTATTTGATGGAGCGCCCATTGAAGGAACGGAAGCCAATTTCGAAGCACTGCTTAATAGTCGCCAACCCGTTGTCGTCGATTTCTGGGCACCTTGGTGTAATCCGTGTGTGGGTTTTGCTCCGGTATTCAGTGATGCTGCGACGGAACGAAAAGGAAACATTCGCTTTATAAAAATTGATACTGAAAGTGAACAAAGCCTCGCCACAAAATTTCAAATTCGCAGCATTCCAACCATTATGGTGTTTAAAAATGGTCAACGAGTCGATATGATCAATGGCGCTTTACCAAAAAGTCAATTTGATCAATGGTTAAACCAAGCTATATTGAAATAATCCATCATTATAACCAATAATAAAGTTGGCATTTTTTATCGATTTATGCCAACTTTACTGCTCATTTCTCTTGCTTTATTTTCGATTAATAAAATTAATCGTTAAGAACATAATTTTTCGTTTTACCTTTCTCAATATCAGCTCCATATTCGCCGCAAAATATCCCATCAATTCTGGTTTTGAGGCAAAGTCAATGGACAACATCACTGTGAACGCGTCTTCACCTCGCATTTCCGTTCCGGTCATTGCGCTATCGCTTTATGCGATTGCCTCAGGCTATTTAATGAGCCTGATCCCATTGATGTTGCCGCACTACGGGCTTGAGAGCTCATTGGCAAGCTGGCTTGCCAGTGCCTTTTACGCTGGCTTATTGATCGGCGCATTAGTCGTTGAACCTGTTGTCAACCGCGTTGGCCACCGAAACGCTTTTGTATGGTGCTTAGCGCTACTCATGTTAACCATTTTTGCCTTACCTGCTCTGCACTATGCCAGTGCTTGGTTAGTGGCACGTTTTGTTGCTGGTATTGCGGTGGCTGGTGTCTTTGTCGTTGTCGAGTCTTGGCTATTACATGGTGATGAAAAAGGCCGAGCAAAACGCCTTGGGATTTATATGGCGGCGCTTTACGGCGGCACGGCATTGGGCCAATTAGGGATTGGTTATTTAGGAGTATCAGGCGGCGTGCCTTTCATTGCCATCATTACCTTGCTATTAATCGCCAGTGTGGTGCTGATTTATGGCGAATCTGACCAACCGTCAACTCAGCATGCCGTCAGCCTATCACTGAAACAGGTACTCAAACTAAACCATGCCGCCTTGCTCGGTTGCGGAGTTTCAGGGCTCACTTTGGGGGCTATCTACGGTCTAATGCCTGTTGAATTGGAACAACGCGGTATCAGCCATACCGATATTGGTAGCTTAATGGCGCTTGTAGTTTTGGGTGGCATGGCGGTGCAACCTATGGTGCCTTGGCTATCAAAGTTTTTGGGCCGAACACTATTAATGGCGCTGTTTTGCTTGATTGGCTCTGCGGCGATTACCATAACCTTGTTCGATTCAACGATGATGATATTAGCTGCCAGCTTGTTTTTTTTAGGCATGGCGACGTTTGCCCTTTACCCAATCGCCATCAACTTAGGTTGTGATAAGCTCGATGCCAATTACATTGTCTCAGCGACACAAGTTATGCTGTTTAGCTACAGTATCGGCTCTGTGGTTGGCCCCGTGATCGCTGATTGGTTTATGCAAAGATCGCAAGGCTTAATGGGCTATCTCTTTATTGCTTTACTGGCGACTTGTATTTATATGTTGGCTTCAAGCCTCAAAACCAAACGCCAATGGGTGGCGGGGAAATAAGTCGCAGCAAAGCGGATCATATTTTATCGCAAGGCGCACGGTTCAATCGTTGATGGCGATTTGATGCATGCGCCTTTGGTTTTTCTGGTAGTGCACGTTTTTCATGCAGTAGATGGCGGATCGCCAATATAGGGTGAGAGAGCAACATTCTTGGCCCTGCGTAACGCATCACCAATCTCATTTGTTCTTTCGGCTCAGGCTTATAGCAATGAATTGGGCAACGGTTACAGGTGGGTTTATGTTGGCCATAAGGACAGCGATCTAAACGTACTTGCGCATATTCCAACAAGGTTTTGCAACACGTACAGAGTCCAGATTGACAGCGATGATGGCGCTGACAATAAATGTTCACCATCGCCTCTACGGTGCGAAACTCACTGAGTAGCTCTCCCGTTAAAAGATCGCTATGCATTTTTTCCATTGCCAATAACTCCCATTGAGATCGCAGATAAAAACAAGTATCCTGCGCCACCTTGTTCCTCATGTACCCAAGACTTTGTGTCAAAGAGCAGACGACTATGAACCGCAAAAAGAAAATTAACCAAACACTGCAAAAGCATCTTAAAAAGAAGCATGCCAAGCTGCACGGCAGCAATAAGCCTCGTTATATTTCAAAAGCTGAACGTGAAAAATTAGACGCAGAGCAAGCCGCTTCAACCAGCACGGTAGATAACCAACATAGTGAGATTGTGCCTGCTGAAGGTGAGCTACAACAGTAAGTCTTGCTCGATTGGAACAAACTGGCTGGCGACATCAATAAGGCTTTGAGCCGTCAGCCTTGGTACTCCGTACACTTCTACTTTTTTGTTAAAACGCTGTTTAATCCGTTCGACCAATAGCTCGAAATCACCATCTCCTGATACCAGAACAATCACATCCGCTTGCTCTGCCAGCTCAATCGCATCGAGAGTAATACCGACATCCCAATCCCCTTTTGCACTGCCATCACGACGCTGAATGAAGGGCTTAAGCTGAACCTCAAAACCAATACCGCGCAAAATATGGTGGAACTGGCGCTGCTTAGGATCTTGGCTAGCAATCGCATAAGCATTGGCTTTGATCACCTCTCGCCCTTGAGTGGCTACATACCAAAATTGGTTGTAATCAAAATGCTGGCGGTACTTCTCTTTACAGGTGTAATAGACGTTTTGAACGTCGACAAGAATGGCAACTTTTTCCATGAGCTCTCTTCTCAAATAGAAACAAAAACAGCGGCCTGTTCGCCGCTGCTTTGCAAATTGCGCTTAGTATACGCCAAACCACTTCAATTTGTCGTGCAAGCGAGTCACACTGCCGACCACAATCAAGGCTGGGCTTTGTGCTTGTTGCGCTAAAAGGGGTAAATCGTCAAGCGAGCCCGTCAATACTCTCTGTTTATCTGTAGTGCCGCGTTCGATAATCGCGCAAGGCGTTTCTGCGTTCAGGCCAGCATCCAACAAGTTTCGTGTGATGTTCGGGCACTGCTTTAACCCCATATAAAAAACCAAAGTTTGGTTGTCTTGCGCTAAACATCGCCAATTGATCGCTTTACCTTCTTTTTGTAAGTGACCCGTAATGAACTGCACACTTTGCGCGTGATCACGGTGCGTCAGCGGAATCCCCGCGTAAGCCGTGCAGCCTGCCGCCGCCGTGATCCCCGGAACCACTTCATAAGCGATATGATGTTCAGCCAGCGTTTCGAGCTCTTCACCACCTCGGCCAAAAATAAAGGAATCACCGCCTTTCAAACGAACAACTTTTTTACCTTCTTTGGCTTTATCGACCAGAATTTGGTTGATCTGATCTTGCGGCACACAATGAAAATCCAACTGTTTGCCAACGTAGATCATCTCCGCGCTGCTTGGCGCCAGATCTAAAATCGCTTGCGAAACTAAACGATCATACACCACCACTTGCGCTTGGCTGATCACGCGTAGCCCCTTAACCGTCAGTAGATCGGGATCGCCTGGCCCTGCGCCCACTAAAGAGACAAAACCGCGACTCGTTACACTGCTTACCATGATTACTCTCTACCTTATCGACAAAAGGATATCGTCATTAAGCGAGGTTAAACCTCACTTAACAATGGTTAGCCAAGGTTGCGTTGTGGCAAGGTTTTACCGTGAGTCATGTAAAGGCTTAACCCGGTAAATAACAAGCCGCCCACTAAGTTACCCAATGTGGCCGGAATTTGGTTCCATACTAACCAATCGACGATGGTGAATTTAGCGCCCAACATCATGCCAAGTGGGAACAGGTACATATTCACTACGGCGTGTTCAAAAACCAAACCGAAGAAAATAAAAATAGGTAGCCACATCGCGACCACTTTGCCGCTGACCGAAGTTGAGGTCATTGCGCCCACCACACCTAAACACACCATCCAGTTACATAAGATGCCTTTCACAAACACGGTGATCCAGCCATTGACACCGTGTTCGGCAAAGCCAAGAGTGCGAGCAGTAGACGCTTTAATAAACGCTTGTCCAACCGCGCTCGGCTCGATACTGAAATTCATGGTGAAGGTTAGCGCCACTAAAAAGGCGACGGCAACGGCACCGATTAAGTTACCTAGCCCAACCAAGCCCCAATTCCGTAGAACGCCCGCTTTGGTTACTCCGGCGCGTTTTTCAAACAAAGCTAAAGGCGCTAAAGCAAAAACACCCGTTAATAAATCAAAGCCCATTAGGTTCAAAATACAAAACCCCACAGGGAAGACCAGAGCGCCAACAATAGGCACTCCGGTTTGCACAGCCGCAGTAATGGCCACAGCGACGGCGATAGCAAGAATCGCCCCCGCCATAATGCCGCGAATCAGGGTATCGCGCGTTGACATGAAGATTTTGCTTTCGCCAGCGTCAATCATTGTTTGCACAAAATCGGCAGGTTTTACATAAGACATAATGGTCCTTATTGTCACCAAAGTTAAAATTAAAAAGGGAAATTGAATAGATAAAGGCTCCCAACCATCAATGCATCACCAAGAGAACTCGATGAACAAGGAACCTTTTTGCTATTGAATCTCATCGTCTCAAAAGCGGCTGTTAAGCCGCGACTTCGACCACACCGTCGGTGACTCGCACGGCATAAGCTTTCACGCTAAAGCGTTCATCTTCCATACATTGGCCTGTTATGAGATTGAAACGCTGCTTTTTAAGCGGGCTTGCTATCCAGAACTGCTCTTGATGTTGGCAAATAAAACCGCGTGACAACACATTGGCTCGAGCAAAGGGATCCATATTGCTTATCGCCATCACTTCTTGCGCTTCAGTCGGACGGAAGATAGCCACTTGCTCACCATTCACCAGTGCACACACACCCGTTCCGGGAACAATGTCATTAATGTCACAGATGGCTTGAAATACTGTGTTATTGGCCATGGTTATTTCTCCAAAACAGGGGTAGAGATTGCTGAATCAGCAAGCGCAATGTGGAATATATCGCCTTTCGCTTCTGGGTGTTTTTCGCTATAAGTCGCAGGACGGTGCTGCTCACGAGCGCTGACGAACACGACGTTCTGATCGCGTAAATCAGAATTAATGAAGTGAGTAAAACGAGTTAATTGCTCAGGATGATTAAGCGTTTCTGTCCATTCACAGCGATAATCAGCAATAAGCTTCGCCACATCTGCTTCGAGTTGATCGTTAATGCCCAACTTATCGTCCACAATCACTTCACGCAGGTAATCAACGCCACCTTCTAGGTTGTCTAGCCAAACTGAGGTGCGTTGTAATTTATCGGCTGTGCGAATGTAGAACATCATGAAACGGTCGATGTATTTCAGTAGTGTTGCTTCATCTAAATCAGAGGCCAGCAGATCGGCATGTCGAGGCTTCATACCACCATTACCGCAGACATACATATTCCAACCCGCATCGGTCGCGATCAGGCCTAAATCTTTCCCTTGCGCTTCGGCACATTCGCGGGTGCAACCTGAGACACCAAACTTCATCTTGTGTGGTGTACGGATACCTTTGTAGCGGTTTTCAATCAGCACACCCAAACCGACGCTGTCTTGCACACCAAAACGACACCACGTACTACCGACACACGTTTTTGCCATGCGCAGAGCTTTGGCATAGGCTTGGCCTGTCTCGTATCCAGCATCAATCAGTTTGCGCCAAATCTCAGGTAAATCGTCTTTTTGAGCACCAAACAGACCAATGCGCTGCGCGCCCGTCACTTTGGTGTAAAGTTTGTATTCCTGAGCGACATTCGCCAGCACCGCAAGCGCTTGTGGTGTGACTTCACCACCCGCCATGCGTGGGATCACCGAATAAGTACCGTCTTTTTGCATGTTACCCAAGAAGTTATCATTGGTGTCTTGCAAACTGACCAGCGATGGCGAGAGCACATGATCCCCCCAACACGAGGCCAGAATAGAACCAATTGTTGGCTTACAGACTTCGCACCCATAACCGCGTCCATGTTTTGCCAACATCTCATCAAAACGTGTGATACCGTTAATGCGGATCAAATGGAACAGATCTTGGCGTGAATACGCAAAGTGCTCACAAATATCGTTTTTGACTTCCACACCCGATTTAGCCAGTTCCGCATTCAGAACCGACGTCACTAAAGGCACGCAACCACCACAACCTGTTCCTGCCCCTGTCACCGCTTTAATCGCGCCGAGCGTATGATGACCATCGGCCACGGCTTGGGCAATTTTCGCTTTAGTCACATCAAAACAAGAGCAGATCACAGCAGTATCAGGTAGTGCATCCGCGCCTAATGCCGGTTTTTCAGCGCCAGCATGCGCAGGTAGAATCAAGGTGTCAGGGTGTTTGGGCAGCTCAATATCATTGAGTTTGAGTTGCAGTAAATCGCCGTAATCTGACGTGTCGCCGACTAAAACTGCACCAAGCAGTTTTTTACCATCTTCAGAAACGATAATGCGCTTATAAACTTCATCTTCTTCATTTTGATAGACGTAGCTTTTACAACCCGGAGTTCGCCCATTGGCATCGCCAATCGATCCCACCTTCACACCCAGCAGTTTGAGCTTGGCGCTCATGTCTGCACCACTAAATTGGCTCTCATTGCCCACAAGATGATCAACCGCAACCGTTGCCATTTTGTAACCAGGAGCGACCAGACCGAAGAAAGTTTGATTCCAAGAAGCACATTCGCCAATCGCGTAAATATCAGGATCGGATGTTTGGCAGTGATCGTTAATGGCAACGCCACCACGCGGCGCGATGTCTAGACCCATATCACGAGCTAATTTGTCCTGAGGACGTATCCCTGCGGAAAATACGATGAAGTCAACTTCCAAATCCGAACCGTCGGCAAACTTCATGGTATTACGAGCGGTCTCGCCTTGAGCAACGATCTCTAGCGTATTTTTGCTAGTGTGAACTTGCACCCCCATCCGCTCAATTTTATTACGCAGTTGTAAACCGCCTTGCAAGTCAAGTTGCTCAGCCATTAATACCGGAGCAAACTCAATCACATGGGTTTGTACGCCCAACGCTTTCAGCGCGCCAGCCGCTTCAAGGCCAAGTAAACCACCGCCTATCACTACACCACTTTTGCTCTTTTTCGCGCACGTTTCGATGGCCTTTAGATCTTCAATGGTGCGATAGACAAAGCAGCCTTTACTTTCATTGCCTTTGATCGGCGGTACAAAAGGATAAGAGCCCGTCGCCAAGACTAATTTGTCATAGCTCACTTCACGGCCAGTATTTGAATAGACCACGCGCTTTTCGCGGTTAATGTTAACCGCCCGCTCACCCATCAAGACATTAATCGCATGCTTTTGATAGAAACCCGGCTTAACAAGCGAAAGCTCTTCAGCGGTATGGTGCGAAAAGTAGGAAGAAAGATGGACGCGATCGTAGGCAACACGCGGTTCCTCACAAAAAACCGTGACATCAACAGCCGATGCCTCCATTTTTTCGACCAAATCTTCGATATAGCGATGGCCAACCATGCCATTACCGATGACAACCAGCTTCATCCTGCTCATATGGGTTCCTAATTATGGTAACGTTTCATTGAGCGAGATTTTTAATTATGAAAGAAAATGAATTACTGATGTAAATCAATTACAAACTCAAACTACCCTAAAGA
>NZ_CAWNJO010000105.1:0-7895 GCF_963874835.1 Vibrio sp. V12_P9A6T4
GCGTATGACTGATATATAGATTGTTACGAATAATTCACACATTATATGGATATACTGTGAAACATTTAATTTATTTTTTATTAATTAGTTACTCATCAATTAGCCTTGCTCAATCTTCAGTTGATGATGAACGGTTGCTCGCCTCATTAATCGAACGAGGTGTGATATGTGAAGGGCTGACATCAGAACAGCAACAACAAGCACTTGCCCTTTATCTACAAAGAAAACACCACAAAGAAAAGTCTCTCAATTCGACAACTCATCAAGAAGAAGCGTGTATTTCTCCGCCGAAGAGCGACTAAATCACCCGTTCAATCTTCACTGAATAACACTCAGAAAACTTGCCTAGATAAGAATATACCAGCCACTCATTGCGTCCATGAATTCTATTTTATGGCGATGAAAGCCATTTATTCTCTATAGCGCTCAGTCGTATGGAAATCAGTTCAGTGAAATTGTTAATACCATAAATACAGAAAGAAAAATAAGGAAAGCAGATGAAACACATAAGGAAAACCTTGCTTGCGTCAGCAATGGTAACACTATTTAACGTCAGTGCTTATGCGCACACCCCGATTGATTTAGGGGTAGTCAATGAAGATAAACTCATTGAAATGTTAGTGCGTAACGGTGTTGTGGATGGCAATGCTACCGATGCAATCAAGCGCGATGCCTTGGATCGTTATTTAGAGCAGAAAATCAAATCGGGCTTCCACGGCGATGCGCAATTTGGTAAGCAAGCTCTTGAGCAACGCGCACGGGTATTAAAAACCATTGAAAAACAAAAAGGCCACCAAAAAGCCAGCGTTTTTGCTCTCGATATCAGCACCAAACGCACCGATAAGGTATTAGCGCTTTTAATTGATTTTCCCGATTTACCTTGGAACGATAACCGCCTGACCAAAGAGCATACTGAAATGCTCTATGCCAGCTACAATCCACCTCACTATCAAGATCTGCTTTTTTCAGATGCGGGCTATGCAGGCCCTAATGGAGAAAATTTCATCTCGATGCGTCAGTATTATGAAAGCGAGTCTGGGCAAAGCTACAGTGTGGCCGGGCAAGCCGCAGGTTGGTATCGCGCGTCTAAAAACGCCGCGTTTTACGGGGGCAACTCGGCAACAACAGACAAAGATATGAATGCGCAAGAGTTGGTACGCGAAGCACTGAACCAACTGGCGCAAGACCCTAGTATTAATCTGGCCGATTACGATATTGAAGATCGTTACGATTACAATGGTAATGGCAACTTCCGCGAACCGGACGGCGTAATCGATCACTTGATGGTGTTCCATGCATCCGTTGGTGAAGAAGCCGGCGGCGGTGTGCTTGGACCTGACGCAATATGGTCCCACCGTTATAATCTCGGCCAACCTTATGTCCTTCAAGGCACAAAAAGTACGCTTCCAGATCGCTTTAACGGCCAATATGCCGCCTTTGATTACACCATGCAACCGATTGATGCGGCCGCTGGGGTTTGCGCACACGAGTATGGCCACGATTTAGGTTTGCCTGACGAATACGATACCCAATACACAGGTAAAGGTGAGCCAGTTTCCTATTGGTCCATCATGTCTTCTGGCAGTTGGGCCGGAAAAATTGGCGGAACACAACCGACGGCATTCAGCTCTTGGTCTAAACAGTTCTTACAAAAAGCGGTCGGTGGTCGTTGGATCAATGACGATCAAATTTCGATTGCAGAGTTAGAGAAAAATCCTCGCGTATTTACCCTCTTCCAAACCACTGACAATGCTCGACCAAATATGGTGAAGATTGATTTACCACTGAAGCGTGTTGATGGGGTGAAGCCTTATCAAGGTTCGTCCGCTTTTTATTCAAACCGAGGCGATGATCTGAAAAATAGCATGTCTCGTAAGCTTTCTATCCCTGCTGGTGAACAAGCTACGCTTAATTTTAAAGCATGGTATCAGATTGAAAAAGACTACGACTTTGCACGCGTACTGATCAATGGTAAAGCGATTGCAGGTAACATCACCACCATGGATGACCCGTACAATACAGGGCTTGTACCTGCTATTGCTGGTCAGTCGGATGGTTGGGTCGATGCGATATTTGACGTCTCCCAGTGGGCAGGCCAAGAAGTGACACTCAGCTTTGACTATGTCACTGATGGCGGCTTAGCCATGGAAGGTCTTTACCTTGATAACCTACAGTTAGAGGTCGACGGGCAGCAAACCCTTATTGATGATGCCGAAGGAACATCCACCTTCGCCTTTAAAGGTTACACCACCAACAATGGCTTCCATGAAGCGCCACACTATTATTTACTGCAATGGCGTAGCCACAATGACGTCGACCAAGGCTTAGCCAATATCAAACGCATGGGCCAGTTGATGACTTTCGAACCCGGCCTACTGGTTTGGTATGTGGATGAATCTTACACGGATAACTGGGTAGGTAACCACCCAGGTGAAGGTTGGTTAGGTGTCGTCGATGCGGATCAAAACGCATTGGTTTGGTCAAAAACCGGTGAGGCCGCACAAACGCGCTTCCAAGTGCGAGATGCAACCTTCTCATTGCAAGATCAAACACCTCTACGTTTAGTCGCTGCCGATGGTGATGTGCTCGAAGACACAAGCTTAATCGGTAATGGTAACTTCTCTGATGGCGCGGATTACAGCTCACCATTAGTACCAGATGCTGGACGTAAGTTAACGGAATTTGGCTTGATGATCGACATCCTCAACCAAGGCCAAGACAATGAGTACGGCGTAATTCGCTTATCAAAAGTCAGCGAACAAAACCAAGCTCCTGTCGCCAACTTTGAGCTTAAAACCGACGGTTTATCCGTCAGCGCTTTCAACTACAGCCATGATGAAGATGGCGAGCTAGTCAGTTACGCATGGGATTTTGGTAACGGCCAAATGAGCAGCGAAATGGCGCCAAGCTGGAGCTACACCAGAGCAGGGCAATACACAGTAAGCCTAACCGTAACGGATGATAAAGGCGCAACCAACACCACTACGCGCACAATACAGGTTGAAGTGCCTAACGCATTACCGCAAGCCAGTGCTAAGTACATCCACCTTGGACGCTGGGTAACAATGTGGTCAACCAGCAGCGATAGCGATGGGCGTATTGTCGATACGGAATGGACCCTGCCGAATGGAAAAATAAAACGTGGCAAACTCTTCACCGCCATTTTCCCAAGCTCTGGAAAACATGAAGTGAAAATTAAAGTGATGGATGACAAAGGTGCAACAGTGACTAACACCATTGTGGTTAATTTGTAACCACCTATTCTATTTTCTCTTAGAGAACTTGAGCGCGGCTTCGGTCGCGCTCTTCTTTATTGGATAAACAGAATTAAAGCGATTGATCACGTAACCTTTCCAAAGCCTCGACGCGTTTGAGTTGTTTAACCTCAAACGTTTGGGTACGCAGTTGCGTAATTTGCTGATTTTTTTCATCTTGGCTCAAGCGCGTATTTTCAAGCACCGCCGAACGCTGTTGTAGATAGTTTTCGAGATGCTGAGAAAACTGCTCTCGCTGCTCACTAAGCTGCGTTAACCGCTGTGCTCCTTGTTCGCCAACCAACTCGTTCCAAGCTAAGTATTGCTCTTGCGTGGACAAATGGCGACTCGCGTTGAGTGCTGGCAGTAGTTGTACATTGCGTTCACTGCGCTGAATGTATTCTGGCTGCTGTGCTAATAACGTTTGCCACTGCTGCTGCTCATCATATGAATCTACTGCTTGAGATTTAATGCGCAGCTTTTCTAACGCTAAATTTCGTAACGCATTCTCTTCACCAAACAACATACTTTGCTGATCAACGTTAAAAAATTGACTTTGTATTTTCAGTAATTGCTGATTGATCTCAGCTAAGGTAGCAAGATCGAGATTGGCGATGGAAGAATTAGCCTCTAACTCAGCTAATGCTTGTTTGTATTGGATAAACTGTTCAAAAAGCATTGGATCGATCACCACGCCCTCATCCTGCTCAGCATACTGGGCAATGCGCAGCTCAACCTCAGGTAATGAACTCTCTCCTAATGTAGAGATAAAATAGTGAATTAAATCAAGACTCGATGCGCTGTCTATCTGCGTATCTTGTTGAGATGGCGTTTGTAACGCGCTCTGTGATGATACTGGCTTTTGCAGAAAAAGCACCGCACCGATGCTCCCCAAGATGATCACGACAAAACCAAATAGTGCGGGCTTTTTCATAGCCAATCCTTATAAAGTTTGATGTTACAAAACTTGAAGTTATAAACCTCGAAACTATCAAGCTCGAGACTATCAACCTCGAAGTTATAAACCTTGAAGCTTCAATCGATTAGCGTGCTGGCGATACAAGGTAACGGGGTCAGTTTCAAAAAGGTGGTGTATCCCAAGCAAGCCGTTGATTTCATCTAAGTGGTTCATTTGGTAATCATCGCGGATCACCTTACCCAAGTGAGTACTGCATACGCCGACTAAACCATCATTAGGGCCATTAAAGACAAGCCCAGTCAACATCATCGCAGCATCAGTTGGGTCAAGGAGGTTGGTAAAGGTCGAAGATCCTGTCCACGAATAGTAATAAACACCATTGTCAGCCAATAATTCACCATCACCACATTCACTGCTTGGAACGCCTTCTGGGTAGTGTTGATTAAACGCTAGCGAACCTTGGGTAGTTAAGGCTTCTAAGGAGGCTAAAGGATCTTGCTCTAGGTTACTTCCCCCAGAAAGAAGGCCAACCAAACCCGCCAATCCTTGCGCCATTTTGACGGCAATCGCTTCAGAAATGGAGCCCTCTTTAATGTGCCCACGCACTAAATCTGCCACGATTGAGCCTTTATTCACGCCACCAATGCTAGTCACGGACGCCACAAGATCGGGCCGAACTGATGCAACATAGCGAGCCGTTGGCCCGCCATGACTATGCCCAATCAGGTTAACTTTTTGAGCGCCAGTGGCGGCTAAAAGTGACTCCACTTGTTGCAATAGTTGTTCACCTCGCCGCTCAGAACTGTGAGTCGCGGAGACTTGAGCCACGTAGACCTTTGCGCCATCTTTCGTCAGTGATTGCGGAATGCCGTAGAAATAATCGACTCCGGCCAGCGTATCAAAACCAAATAAGCCATGAACTAACACAATAGGATACTGGGTTTGGGTATAGCCTGTCTTACTTAATGCCACCGTGCTGGTTGCCGCCAGCGCCGTGGTACTCAGCAGACAAAAAGCAGCAATAATAATCGTTCTTTTCAAAGTAAATTCCTTCTTATTGTAGTGCCTGGTTTAGGCGCGGCATACATTTAACCTACCGTTACCACACCAGAGATTAGACCTCTGAGGAGCACCCTAACTGTAGAAGAAAAGCACTTTATTTCATGTCATCTTGCCAGCTTCGTGAATGAATCGAAAAAAACAACAGATAAAATTAACATTAAATTAACAAAAAAAGAGCACTCGCTTTTTAGCCAACTAGGCCAAAAGCATGAGTGCTCTTTACTACGAAACGATGAAGGGATCGCGCTATTTTAAAATAAATTGAATACCATCGGCTAACCAACCTTCAGACCACACCTTGACTTGCCGAATTGCCGATCCGGCTGGCAGCTCAAACACTTCATCGTGGGTACTGATTGCGTAGTCTTTTGACCCCACTACTTTGGTTGAACCATCATCAAGCTTAAAAGCCATACGGAGTAAATGGTTGCCACCGTACTTGAACTCACCGGAAGTAACGGTTATTTGCGTAACGCGTTTCAGATCAATTTCAGTCAAACTACCACTTTCACCGCCTTGCATCGCATTGGCTTGCGTACCAATTGCATCAATCGCAGCGCCATGGCGAATATACAGTGTCCCCGATTGACCAACATCTTGTAAGGCTAATGGACCCGATGTAAACCCAAATACGGCCGATTCACTATCTGAATGAAATACGTTGGTGTAAGCGGTAATGGTGCGCACACTTACCTGATCATTGCCATCAGCATACAAACCTAACTCACCGCTGGTTTTATCATGACCAAGTAACTCATGAGAGAAAACATTACTCAGCTTATCGCTGTTTTCTATCCATTCCCAACGCTGACTTAAACTCGAACTACAGGTTTGTAATTGACCCAGTGATTGTCCATCCAAACATTGATGGATGTCGTTTGCACTCACATAACGACCTAACTGATCATAAATAAAAGATTGTGAGTTTTTGGTTTCATCACAGCTTGAGGCAGAGAGCGCGCCATTATCAGCCACATCAACGCAACGATTATTAAAGCTGCCCAATTGCAAATTCACTGGACGACCGCCAGTGAATACTGGGTGCTCCCAATCGACAGTAAAGCTAGCACTTTTGCTCACTCTGCGGCGCGTCGTATTTTCAAAACCATGGTAGGACTGATGCGCACCTACAACATAATAATGCTTATAAGCACCGTTATAAATGGGACGAATATTGACCGAAGAATCAATGGTAAATTCCGTTGTCCCCGTCACATTGGGAGCGGCTTTATAGATCACATCCATTTTTGGTACAAAGCTCGCGTAACCAATCGGGTTAATGCGGTTGGTATCCACAGGATAAGTATTGACCCACAGCGCATCCGTTGAACGATTTAACATCGATTCGGCAGTCGCGTATTGGCTACGATTCCATTTAAAGCTGACGTTTTGCGCGTTATTGGTGCTACGTTCAACACGATAATCGTGCGTTTTAAAGGTTAACCAACGGCTTTGGTTGTAGCTGGCATTGGCTTCTAGCTTGCCTTTAGGTCCATCAGCACTAACCTCGACACCACCACTCACTCCTAGCTGGAAGCCGGATACCTCTTTGACTTCATATTCGGCATTGAGATTTTCTCTCGGGAACGTTTTTAAGATCTGCGCTTTGTTGTTCGAAGAGTTAAATACAAATTGGTAGTCTTGAGCGATGGCATCAGTCGACCAGTCTCGGAAATAAGCATCTAATGTCACGTAATCAGCACCCGATTGACGATAATCAAGACGATCATTGAGATGGATGCCAGCACCCGTTGTATCATCATCTAAGCTGATGCGAACAATTTTTGCATCCGGCGTCGCTGAACCAATCGTGCCATATTGTAATGAACGCTCTAAATTAACTCGATAGATCAAAGAGATATTGGGGTTATCGCAAAACACTCGCGTGCCTCGATCCCAAAGATGTGAGTTCTTAAACGTACATTCACTATCAGTAATAGGCCGATTGACATTCAAATAAAACGCGACGTGTGGCAAAGAGTTGGTTTCCGAACCACTATTTGACACCATACTGGCCGTACTACGGCGCTGACGAGAATGGGCAATTGGGGCGGCTTCCAGTAGACGAATGTTGGCATCATTCTCGTCATCTAACGGTGTGAACAACAATTCTCCTTTGTGTTCACTGATGATCAAAAAGTCACTGGCAAACGCTAAGCCCAGTTTTTTCCTGAGCAGTGCTTTCGCCTCTGTCTTTTGCGACTCGCCTTCAATCGTACTGAAATCGACAAAATAGCGCATATGTTGGTTCAGTACATCGTCACGAATCTGCATTAGTGTCGGGGGCTCAACCTCTCCTTGTAACCAATAGCTCGCATTGAAGTAATTGATTTGGCTGTCATCCTGAAGCTCACTGAACATTTCAATGGCCAAACCTTGCGGCTGATTCACGTCAGCTTGAGCGGTGTTCCATACCAAGCCTGACATAATGGCAATAGCGCTAAGTGCTTTTCTTCTGTTTATTGACATATAAACCTCGTAAGCATTTTTATTGTTATCACGGTATTTAAAAGAAAATGAATACCCATTTTTTATTTTTTCAGACCACAAAATAAAAGGACATTGGTTTTTTGGCACCTTTGTGGCGAATTATTAATAGATCTTAAAATAACAAACACAAAGAGAAATGATTTTTAATGTGGCTTAAAATCACAATAAAA
>NZ_CAWNJO010000106.1:0-7707 GCF_963874835.1 Vibrio sp. V12_P9A6T4
ACCTATGACAATCACTCATTACTTAACCTTATATGTAATAGCATTTTGTATTTTTATTACAAACTGCTTGCAGTTATGCTGGTGGTTAGATAAAAACAGAATAATCATTGTGCCAATAGTCAAGGAATAACTATGCAAATTGGTGTACCAAAAGAGACCCTTACGGGTGAAACACGGGTTGCAGCTTCACCGAGTTCGGTAGCGCAATTAATCAAACTAGGCTTCGACGTCTCCATTGAAACTCAAGCTGGGGTTTTAGCCAGTTTTGATGATGCGGCTTTTGAGGCGGCTGGTGCCACGATTGTTTCGACACAAGATGTTTGGAATTCAGACATTATCTTGAAGGTCAATGCGCCGATTGTTGATGAAAAACAATCGATTGATGAGGTTGCTTTGATCAAAGAAGGGGCAAGCCTAATCAGTTTTATCTGGCCTGCACAAAACCCAGAATTGATGGAACAGTTATCAAGTAAAAAAATCAACGTGCTGGCGATGGACTCAGTGCCGAGAATATCCAGAGCACAAGCTTTAGACGCTTTGTCATCAATGGCTAACATTGCTGGCTACCGCGCTGTTGTTGAAGCTGCACATGAATTTGGCCGCTTCTTTACAGGGCAAATTACCGCAGCGGGCAAAGTCCCGCCGGCAAAAGTACTGGTTGCTGGAGCTGGCGTTGCTGGCCTCGCTGCTATCGGTGCCGCAGGAAGTTTGGGGGCAATTGTACGAGCTTTTGATGTTCGCCCAGAAGTAAAAGAACAAGTTCAATCAATGGGTGCAGAGTTTTTGGAAGTCGATTTCCAAGAAACGGCTGGTTCAGGCGATGGTTACGCCAAAGAGATGTCTGACGACTTTAATAAAAAGGCCGCTGAACTGTATGCAGCGCAAGCTAAAGATGTCGACATCATTATCACGACGGCTTTGATCCCTGGACGTCCAGCCCCTAAGCTGATCACCAAAGAGATGGTCGACAGTATGAGCGCTGGTAGCGTGATCGTCGATCTTGCGGCAGCCAACGGGGGGAACTGTGAATACACGGTTGCCGATCAGGTGATTACAACCGCCAATGGTGTGAAAGTGGTCGGTTATACTGATATGGTTGGCCGCTTACCAACACAATCCTCTCAATTATATTCAACAAACATCGTTAACTTGCTGAAATTGTTATGCAAGGAAAAAGATGGGTCCATCAATATTGACTTTGAAGACGTTGTTTTACGTGGTGTGACGGTCGTGAAAGAAGGCGAAATAACGTGGCCAGCACCACCGATCCAAGTCTCTGTTCAACCGCAAGTCAAGACCGCACCAACTAGACCTGAACCCAAAAAACAAGAACCCGTTTCTGCGACGAAAAAAATTACTGGCTTAGTTGCTGCCGTTGGCGCTTTTGCTTGGATCGCATCGGTCGCACCTGCGGCTTTCTTAAGCCATTTCACCGTTTTTGTTTTAGCGTGTGTTGTGGGTTACTACGTCGTTTGGAATGTTACTCATGCTTTACATACTCCTTTGATGTCCGTTACCAATGCAATTTCCGGCATTATTGTGGTCGGAGCTTTATTGCAGATAGGTCAAGGGAGTGGTGTGGTCACTTTCCTCGCGTTTATCGCTGTTTTAATTGCAAGCATTAACATCTTTGGTGGTTTTACAGTCACCAAACGTATGCTTGAAATGTTCCGTAAAGACTAAGGGAGTAATATATGTCTGCAGGATTAGTACAAGCCGCATATATTATTGCTGCTATCTTCTTCATCATGAGCCTTGCTGGATTATCAAAGCAGGAATCAGCAAGAGCTGGTAACTACTATGGTATAGCGGGTATGGCTATCGCACTCATCGCCACTATTTTTCGTCCAGATGCGCAGGGCTTAGCTTGGGTATTGCTGGCGATGGTAATTGGGGGCGGTATCGGTATTCATTATGCTAAAAAAGTAGAAATGACCGAAATGCCCGAACTTGTGGCTATTCTCCACAGTTTTGTGGGCATGGCTGCGGTATTAGTGGGTTATAACAGCTATATCGATGCGCCAATTGTACTCGATCACGCTGAACACGTGATTCATTTGGTTGAAGTGTTCATTGGGGTATTTATTGGTGCCGTCACCTTTACAGGATCTATCGTCGCCTTTGGTAAACTGCGTGGAATCATTTCGTCGTCGTCGCTCAATCTCCCTCATAAGCATAAGCTCAACCTCGCGGCCATTGTTGTCTCCACAGTATTAATGATTTACTTCGTTAATAATGGTGGCAGCATGTTTGCATTGATTATTATGACTCTGATAGCGTTCGCGTTTGGCTACCATTTGGTGGCTTCGATTGGTGGTGCAGACATGCCCGTTGTGGTATCGATGCTTAACTCCTATTCAGGTTGGGCAGCGGCAGCGGCTGGCTTTATGTTAGCGAATGATTTGCTGATCGTAACCGGAGCACTGGTTGGTTCTTCAGGTGCCATTCTTTCTTACATTATGTGTAAAGCGATGAACCGCTCTTTTGTTAGTGTGATTGCCGGGGGCTTTGGTCAGGATGTGGCTATCAGCGCAGACGTTGAATACGGTGAACACCGTGAAATAAACGCTGAAGAAGTAGCCGAAATGCTGAAAAACTCTAAGTCAGTGATCATCACTCCAGGGTACGGCATGGCAGTAGCTCAAGCACAGTATCCTGTTCACGAAATCACGGAGAAGTTACGTGCACAAGGCATTAAAGTTCGCTTTGGTATTCATCCAGTAGCGGGACGTTTGCCTGGCCATATGAACGTACTGCTTGCTGAAGCAAAAGTGCCTTATGACATTGTGTTAGAAATGGACGAAATAAACGATGATTTTACTGAAACGGATACGGTTTTGGTGATCGGTGCAAATGACACAGTAAACCCAGCAGCATTAGAAGATCCGAACAGTCCGATCGCCGGAATGCCAGTGTTGGAAGTATGGAAAGCGCAAAATGTCATTGTATTCAAGCGTTCAATGAATACTGGCTACGCAGGTGTACAAAACCCTCTTTTCTTTAAAGATAATACCTATATGCTTTTTGGTGATGCAAAAGAGAGTGTAGACGCCATCTCAAAAGCGTTATAGCATCTACGATTAGGATAATGAAGAAGCCAGCAAAATGCTGGCTTCTTCTGTTTTTGAGCAATCATTATTGACATGGATATAACACGTGCAATGTATTATTAGTTAATAATGTTATATAGTTTTTAATCTAAACCATTAATGAAAATAAAACTTGTTTAAAGCGATTAAGACCTACTTTTGGGCTATTTTAGTTCTAATACCTATTCAAACCTATGCCGATTCGTTGCCAGAACGCATCGACCTTTTTGCGTCGCTTTTTGATTATAGTACCGCTGATGTAAGTTATGATATCCGTACTTTGCAGGTTGATTATCCAACTCGCTTATTGACTCCCGAATCAATGTTACCGCAAACGGCTGAATACCCTTTAAAAGATCTACAGTTGTTATACAAATTATCTCAAAGCTGTACAGGTAAGTTGCCGCTGAGCCCACTCATAACAGAGCCATTAGTCTTCACGAGAGCTATCTGTAAAGGATCTCAATTACCGTCGAAATGGTTTGCGAGAAGCGCTTTGATTCACCCAGGAGGTGGAACATATGCGGCTCGTTATGTGAAAAAATACCCTGAGAAATTTGTAGAGTTGCAACAATATATGCACATACGAGAGCGCACCAAAGCAAGTGTGGATTCTTTGCTTGGCCGCATCCAAAACATGAATGAAGATACGATCTTAGCACTCATATCAGGTGCAACCATGTTTGTAGAGAACAGCGATCTTTGGCTGAGAAAAGGGGATATTTATTACGTTTTTAACGAAGACGTATGGTTAGACAACGCGAGTAAAGCAGGACTCAGCTATAGCATGGCCTCGGAAAATTCGACCTGTTTTATTCAAAGAGGCAACATTTGTTGGAATGTTGAAGATCATTCCAACGTGTTACGGATAAGTATGGTAATTCTTGTCCTAGCTAACATAATACTTGTATTAGGCTGGTCCCTTTATCGTTGGAATTCAAAACGACAGGAAATGAAAAGTCGTATGTTGGTGCTGCAGATTCTTACTCACGAGCTCAGAACACCCATTGCAAGTCTATCGCTAACCGTTGAAGGATTTAGGCGCGAATTTGAAAGGTTACCATCAACTGTTTACGATGAGTTTAGACGCCTATGCGAAGATTCCAGACGTTTACGGCAACTGGCCGAAGCCAGTAAGGATTATTTACAGTCAGAGAGCAGGCCGCTTGCAACAGACTGGGTACCTTCCGTTGAAGAATGGTTACAATACAAAGTGGAAGAAGAGTTTCGTGAAAGCATAGATCTTGTTATAAACAAAGATATTGCAGCTAAACTGAATGTTTATTGGCTTGGGACATGCATCGATAACTTAATTAGAAACGCAGTAAAATACGGTGTTGCTCCAGTTACGTTAGAGGTAACAACTAAACAAAATTCAATCACGATCAAAGTTACAGATCAAGGTCTGTTAAATCATCGAGATTGGAGAAATTTACGTAAACCTTTTGTCAGCAAAAGTGGCTTAGGTTTAGGTTTGACTATTGTAGAATCAATGGTAGGTCGGATGGGTGGTAAGATGACACTCGCAGGACCGCCAACCACATTTATATTGGAGATCCCCTGTGAAACAGACATTGCTTCTCGTTGAAGATGATAAAAACCTTGCCGATGGCTTATTAGTAAGCCTTGAACAAGCAGGGTATGACTGTTTACATGCAGAAACTATTGCAGATGTTAAACAGCATTGGGACAGTGCAGACTTAGTCATCCTCGATCGCCAATTACCCGATGGCGATTCTGTTCAGCATTTGCCAGAATGGCGTAAAATAAAAGAGTTGCCAGTAATTCTTTTAACCGCACTTGTTACGGTCAAAGACAAAGTGGCCGGATTGGACGCGGGGGCAAATGATTACTTAACCAAGCCTTTTGCCGAGGCTGAATTATTTGCACGAATTCGAGCCCAACTTCGTTCACCAGAATCAGAAGGGCAGGATGACACGAAAGTGGTTACACCCAATCTTGTTATTGATAAAGCCACAAGAGAAGTTTTTTTTAAAGAAGATTCAATTACCTTAACGCGTACTGAATTTGACTTACTCTTATTTTTAGCAAGCAATCTCGGGAGAGTGTTTACGCGTGACGAATTGCTTGATCATGTATGGGGTTATAACCACTTTCCAACGACAAGAACCGTAGATACCCACGTGTTGCAATTGCGCCAAAAACTTCCAGGCTTAGAGATTGAAACCTTACGCGGTGTTGGATACAAGATGAAAGCGTGATGCAGAAATCTCGTTTACTATTGGTAGGCATAGCATTTGTGACTATTCCTACCAAAGCACAAAATGTTGAGTGGTTTGATCAAATCACACCGCTTACCCAAGCGCATCAGAATCTTTTAAATAATAATTTAGAAGCAATGTTTAACTCACTTGTCGAAGTGTGGCAGCTTGAACATAACAAAAACATTCAGAGCCATCTCAATGAATTATTATTACAATCATTAACCGTTGATTGCGGTAAAAGTTTAGACAAAAAACCACTCCCTGAATGGCTTAAATCAATCACCATTAATAGGCAAGAGATCCAGAGCCCAGGAAGAGATGCATTTCATGTTGATATAGAAGTGGACGCTGAAAAACCACTTGCTGATATCAGGCTGGCGCAGTGGGTTGATAAAAGTTTATCAACCGATAGCTTGTTAACGACCACTTCGAGTGACAGCGTCACTGGAAAGGCACATTACTTAAAGCGTTATAATCTCAATAGTAAAATTACAATGGGTTTATACCGTCTTGATATAACAGCCAAAGATCAGCAATCTTGGAGCGCATGGATTGTGCTTGGTGAACCCAAAGCAAAGCAAATTGTACGTTGGGCTTCAAAAGATCAATGGCAAATTGAAAAAAAAGCGCTACTTAATCCATATTGTCCTTTACCTGAACTCAATGTATCGCTGTATGATTATATCGATGGAAAATACTCTGAAATATGGAGTCAACGCTACGAGTCTGAGTATCCTAATGAACTTGAAATCACTAATTTAGCTGCAGACCGTTATGTACTAGCGGTATCAATGACTCAACAACGTTGGCAAGGGCCGATTATCATTGAGCAATCTCAAGTAATCAGTAAAACCTACGATGTTTCAGTAGATGAATAATTAAAGATAATAGACAATGTGCCGTTATAGACACAAAGGAAACGACACGTTTATAACATTATGAAAAATTTCATTAAAATACTCCCACTTGCAGTCGTACTTACACCCTCTTTCAGCTTCGCAGCCAATTATGCAATAGAGGCGCGAGGGGATGCGATGGGTGGTGTAGGGGTTGTATCTGCGAACTTTCTCACAGCTCCATTTTATAACCCTGCACTTGTGGCTATTTATCGTCGTAACGATGACGTAGGTATGATCGTTCCCAGTTTCGGGATTTCTTATAATGATGAAGACCACATGGTCGATGATTTAGACAGCATTTCAAGCTTCATAGAAAAAAAAGATTACACAAATACTGAACAGCTGCAGAAAAGTTTAGATAATTTACAAAATGATAAACTAAAAGCCGAAATTGGCGGTGTTGTCGCCTTTGCCATTCCTAACCAATTTATAGCGGCTAATTTATTCGCCAAAGCCTATACCGAAACGTTTGTCACTCCTGATATTTACAGCGGCGAAAATACTGCGTCACTAACTCCTGAGCTACAAACTGTCGAAAACGCAGAGCTCAGCGCAGTGAACGCTGTTTCCGTTGGAGTAACAGAAGTGGGTTTCTCGCTAGCCAAGTACCAAACATTTTTAGGCCAACATATTGCCTTTGGTGTAACACCTAAACTTCAACGCATCTACACCTATGTATATTCAGCAAGCGTAACCGATTACGATATCAAAGATGCACGAGATAATGGCCAAGGTGAAACCATGTTCAACCTTGATGCCGGCGCATTGTGGTTTTATGGGCCTTTAAGAGTTGGATTTTCCGCAACCAATTTAGTCAAGAGAGACATTCAAACTCAATCTTACACTAAGAGTCTTAAGAGCCAATTCGGTAAAACACGAGACATCAATATTGGCTACGCATACCAAATGAGGCCACTTTATACAGTAGGCGTAGGTATTGTTGCAGACTATGCCACATTAAGCATGGATTATGATCTTAATGAAGAAGAGCGCTACACTAATTTTAATGACAATACACAGATGATTCGAGTAGGTGGTGAAATCGATATCATGCGTCAGTTAAAATTAAGAGCAGGATATAAGAAGAACTTAGCATACGATAATGTTGATGGAACAATCACAGCAGGGGTAGGGATCTCACCTCTCAATCTCTTCCAACTGGACATTGGAGCTAGCTATACAAACGATAATGCGATGGGAGCTTACATAAATTTCCTTGCTAGTTATTAACTCGATCTTTATAGTCAGGCTCCTAATCAACCGGAGCCTTTTTAAATGTTTGATGATATTCCTACTTTATCTCACCAAGAACAGCAAGCAGCTGTTGAAAAAATTCAACAACTAATGGCTCAAGGTATCAGTACCGCAGAAGCCATAAAAATCGTTGCATCCCAAATTAGAGCAGAAAAATCTGCAGATAAAACGAATTAATTCTCAACCTAACTATTTCCATTGCATAAGAGCATTCACTCATTAGTGGACGCTTTTTTATAC
>NZ_CAWNJO010000107.1:0-7511 GCF_963874835.1 Vibrio sp. V12_P9A6T4
CGATTTTGTAGGGTGGTTACCCCTAATTGGGTAATTAGTTTTTGAGAACTGATCTGAGTCAATTTTTTTCACACTCTGAAATATTATACTCAGTCCTGAAAGCAATTTACTAAGTCTGTCATTGTTTAAGCTGTTGAGAAAAAACAAAAACACAAAGCTGCAAACTTAATAAAGAGTTTTTAACATTTTTCTATTTTTAGGAGATCCATTATGCCTGTAACTAATTTAGCTGAACTTGATGCTCTAGTAGCGCGCGTTAAAGCGGCTCAAGCAGAATTCTCTACTTACTCTCAAGAGCAAGTAGATAAAATTTTCCGCGCAGCATCATTAGCAGCTAACCAAGCTCGTATCCCTCTAGCGCAACAAGCGGTAGCGGAATCAGGCATGGGTATTGTTGAGGATAAAGTAATCAAGAACCACTTTGCGTCTGAGTTCATCTACAACAAATACAAAGACGAAAAAACGTGTGGCATTCTTGAAGAAGATAAAAACCTAGGCACGATGACTATCGCTGAGCCTGTAGGCATCATCTGCGGTATCGTTCCAACCACTAACCCTACTTCTACTGCAATCTTCAAATCTCTCATCTCTTTGAAGACTCGTAACGGTATCATCTTCTCGCCACACCCACGTGCGAAAAATTCAACTAACGATGCAGCTAAACTCGTGTTAGATGCAGCAGTTGCAGCTGGCGCGCCAAAAGATATCATCGGCTGGATTGATCAACCTTCAGTTGAGCTATCTAACGCGCTAATGAAGCACGAAGGTATTGCACTTATCCTTGCAACAGGTGGTCCTGGCATGGTGAAAGCAGCTTACTCGTCAGGTAAACCAGCAATCGGTGTAGGTGCAGGTAACGTTCCAGTTGTAATCGACGAAACGGCAGACATCAAACGTGCAGTTGCTTCTGTTCTTATGTCTAAAACATTCGATAACGGTGTGGTATGTGCTTCTGAGCAAGCGGTTATCGTTATGGACGAAGTGTATGACGAAGTGAAAGAGCGTTTCGCGAGCCATAAAGCGCACGTTCTAAGCAAAGCAGATGCAGACAAAGTACGTAAAGTGCTACTTATCGATGGCGCCCTAAACGCGAAAATCGTAGGCCAACCTGCAACAGCTATCGCTGAAATGGCGGGCGTTAAAGTTCCAGCAGATACTAAAATCCTTGTCGGTGAAGGTATTGGCGAAGTTTCTTATGACGATGAATTCGCACATGAAAAACTTTCTCCAACACTTGGCATGTTCCGCGCGACTTCTTTCGAGAACGCGGTAGAACAAGCAGTAAGAATGGTAGAAATCGGCGGTATCGGCCACACTTCTGGTCTATACACTAACCAAGACGTTAATGCAGACCGTATCCGTTACTTTGGTGACAAAATGAAGACGGCGCGTATTCTTGTAAACATCCCAACCACTCATGGTGGTATCGGTGACCTTTACAACTTTAACGTTGCACCATCTCTAACGCTAGGTTGTGGTTCTTGGGGTGGTAACTCGATTTCTGAGAACGTAGGTCCTAAGCACCTAATCAACAAGAAAACTGTTGCGAAGCGAGCTGAAAACATGTTGTGGCATAAACTACCTAAGTCAATTTACTTCCGTCGTGGTAGCCTTCCAATCGCTATGAGCGATCTTGAAGGCAAAAAACGCGCATTCCTAGTTACTGACCGTTTCCTATTCAACAACGGCTATGCAGACGACGTAGTGACTCTGCTGAAGTCAAACGGTATGGAAGTTCAAACATTCTTTGATGTAGAAGCTGATCCAACTCTATCTGTCGTAGAGAAAGGCGCTGAAGCAATGAAGAGTTTCCAACCAGACGTGATTCTAGCACTTGGTGGTGGTTCACCAATGGATGCGGCGAAGATCATGTGGGTTATGTATGAGCACCCAGAAACTCACTTTGAAGAGCTTGCAATGCGCTTTATGGATATCCGTAAACGTATCTACAAGTTCCCTAAAATGGGTCAAAAAGCAGAATTGGTTTGTATCACGACTACTTCAGGTACCGGTTCAGAAGTCACACCATTTGCCGTTGTAACAGACGACAAAACAGGTGCTAAATACCCACTAGCGGATTATGAGCTAACACCTAACATGGCTATCGTTGATGCGAACCTTGTGATGAATATGCCTAAGTCTCTAACGGCATTTGGTGGTTACGATGCTGTGACTCACGCTCTTGAAGCCTATGTATCTGTTCTTGCGAACGAATACTCTGATGGTCAAGCCCTACAAGCACTTAAGATGCTGAAAGAGTACCTACCATCAAGCTACAAAAATGGAGCAGCAGACCCAATTGCTCGTGAAAAAGTGCACAATGCAGCGACTATCGCAGGTATTGCTTTTGCTAACGCGTTCTTAGGTGTATGTCACTCTATGGCGCACAAGATCGGTGCTGAGTTCCACATCCCGCACGGCCTTGCTAACGCATTGCTTATCTCTAACGTTGTGCGCTATAACGCGAATGATAACCCAACCAAACAAACTGCGTTCTCTCAATACGACCGTCCACAAGCACGCCGTCGTTACGCTGAAGTGGCTGACCACTTAGGCTTGAGCCAAGCGGGCGACCGTACTGCTCAGAAGATTGAACGTCTACTGACTTGGTTGGAAGAGCTGAAGAAAGATCTCGACATCCCGCTATCTATCCAAGCGGCTGGCGTGAATGAAGCGGATTTCCTCGCAAAAGTTGACGTGCTATCAGTTGAAGCGTTTGATGACCAATGTACTGGTGCAAACCCACGCTACCCACTGATTTCTGAGCTAAAAGAAGTACTTCTTGCGGCTTACTATGGTACAGCGTTTGTTGAAGGTGAAACTTTCGAAGGCACTACCGTTATCAAGAAGAAAGATGACCAAAAACCAGCAAAGAAAAAGTAAGCTGAGTTATTGAGGGATTTTCGCTAGCACGAAACAATCTCTATCGGGAAAAGATAAAGCCTCACCATCTGGTGAGGCTTTTTTTGCTTTTTTGCTCGAGTAACTTCATCATCAAAGCGTGGATGGGATTTATCCCCACATGACTAAAATAGCGGCAATTGCGATTAGAACAAGCCCCAGCCCATCTTTAATTTTCACCGATTGTTTTAGCCAAAAAATAGAAATTAACATCGTAAAAAAGCTCTCAATTTGGCCTAAAGTTTTTACATAAGGTACGGTTTGAAGAGACATTGCACTGAACCAACCAATAGAACCAAGACAGCTACTTGTGCTGGTTAATAGCGTTAGCTTAGGTCTTACCCATAATTGTTTTAATGAGTTGTTGTCGGTCACCATTAGGTAAATTAGCAGTAATAAAGTCTGCAGTGAAATGACCAACAATAATACCCAAGCAGCACTGTGTGGAAAGGGTAAGCCAAGTGCTAAGCTGGCTTCACGTACCCACAATGAAGTGAGTGCAAAGGCACTACCACAACTTAATCCCAGTAAAACAGTTGGCATTGAAAGCTGCTTAATATTGCCGTGCGTGCTCATCAAAAATACACCAATGCCACCAACGATGACGCCAATCCAGCCCAAGCCTGTCAAATGAGTCCCAAAAAAAATCATCCCTAAAATAGCGGCAACTAAGGCTTCGCTTTTGGCTAGCCCAGCACCTACGGCATAGTTATTTAATTTAAAAAGCTTAACCATGAGCGCTGTCGCGACGATTTGCATCAATGACGCGCCGATAATGAAAGCGATAAAGGTCAATGACAATGTAGGTAATTTCGCGGGTATGAAATGATACAAAGTGATGAGATAGAGAGCCGCGATAGGGCCAGCCCAAAGAAAGCGGGCAAGGGTAACACCAGTAGTACTGACCTCAGTTGCTAAGCGACTTTGGAATGCATTGCGCCAAGATTGCATGAATGCGGCCAGAAGGGTGAATAAGATCCAAGTCATGGAAGTCCATTTTGAGTGACAAGAAAGAGGCAATGCTATGAGATGCAGAGATATTGGGCAAGCGGAATATAAAAAGGGCTGCGAATGCAGCCCTTTAATGGTATTTAAACTCGGTTCAGAGATTAATACTGTGGTTTAGTCATTGCCGCACCAGCTTGACTTTGCGCTGACTGGCTGCCTGCTGCACGAGTTGCAATTCGTTCAGCATGGAAAGGTGCTGATACGATTTCAATCTCTTTGAGCAACAAAGAGCCTGAGGCTTTGGTCATCGGAGAGAATGCATGCGCTTTGATTGTTTTGGGTAATACGGCTTCAGGTGCCTTAGTTACTGCTTCAACCTTCAATGCTGGTACTTTCTCTGTCGTGGCTTTTTCTTCGACAACGAGCTCAATAGCGGTAGTCTTTTCAATAACAACTTCTGCGATTACTGGCTCCGAAATAACGGCTTCTACAGTGACCGATTCTGTGACTGAAACCGATTCTGTTACCACTGCCGATGGTACTTGAGGTTCAATAGCGTCCTGCAAAGAGACCGTAACAGGTTCTTCAACGACGCTCTGGTTCTCTTCGTGGCGAATAATGACCTTACCCATTGCCATTTCAGGGAAAGCAAAACCACCTAACGTTATCTCGGTATTGTTATCTACGACATCTGCCACTTGTTGAACAGGTTCAACCGCTGCGACTTGCTCTGTTACCGGTGCTTGATACACTGGTTTAGAGAGGTCATAACGAGGCATCACTTTACCCATTGCCATCTCAGGAGAGGCAACCCCACCTTTGCGTAAACGGAATGGGTTAGGGCGACGATCACGACCACGGCGTCGACGTTGACCACTGGCTCGTAAATGACGAGGGGAGCGGCGATTGCGACGTTGATTTTGATCGTCATTCTCATTGTCGTCGTTTGGTGTAACGACCGATGTCTCAACAGATTGTGCTGTTTCAGCTTTTACGGCTTCAATAACCTCTGCTGCCGGGGTTGTATTGATCAACATTTCAGCTTCTGGTTGTTCTTGAGCGATTGTCTGATCTTTTACACGAACTTGTTTGTTTAACTTACGGCGTTGACGGCGTTCTTTGACTTTTGCCGTTTTCTCTTCCGTTTTATCTTCATTCGCTGTCAAGGTAACGGCTTGCGCTTCAGCCGCAAGTTGTAGCCCTTGCTCCGCTAACTTTTCAGATTTGCTGTCATCACGCTTGTTGCGGCGCTCTTGTTTTGGCTTGCGAGCTTGTGTCTTACGAGGCTCGTTGGTAGCAACAATTTCTTTGTCTTGTGTTTCTTCAACAAGAGCAGAGGTATTGACAGGTTTACGTTTGTTTCTGTCACGGTTTGCGTTGTCGCGATTAACATTTTCACCGCGTCCGTTACGACGACGTTGGTCATTTCGATCACGACGCTGGCGTGGTGCTTGGCTACGTTCGTTTTCTTGTTTTTGTTGCTCTTCCTCAGTTTTCACTTCTTCCGTGGTGGTTGAGAAGATGCTACCAAGAGCTTTAACGATGCGGCCAAATAGACCTGGTTTGCCTGGTTCAACAGCGATCTCTTTGACTGGAACCGCTACCTCTGCTTTAGGTGTTGGAGCTGGAATAGTTTGTGCTGGAGCAGCAAACCCTTTCAACGCTGGTTCTTCAATGCGTTTTGGTTTGAAATCGATATCTGAGCTTTCTTTACCTTCTGCTTCTTTCAGTGCTTCTAGTTTCATTGGCACTAAGTAAGAGAGTATTTCTTGCTCTTCCCCTTCACGGACACGGATCACTTCAAAATGAGGCGTTTCCATTTCAGAGTTAGGGACAATGGTGATCTCGACTTCTTGAATGCGTTCAATATGATTGATTGAGCGACGTTTTTCATTGAGTAGATAAGATGCAATAGGAACGGGAACCACCGCCATAACTTGAGCGGTATTATCTTTTAGTGCTTCTTCTTCAATGAGACGTAAAACAGAGAGCGCAAGAGATTCATTATCACGAACCACTCCGGTACCAGAGCAGCGTGGGCAGATATGGTGACTTGCTTCGGCAAGTGATGGGCTCAAGCGCTGACGCGACATTTCTAACAAGCCAAAACGTGAAATTCGGCCAATTTGTACGCGAGCACGATCTAGGCGTACGGCATCGCGTAAACGGTTTTCTACTTCACGTTGGTGACGAACAGGAGTCATATCGATGAAATCGATAACCACTAATCCGCCCAAATCGCGCAGACGTAATTGGCGAGCAATTTCATCGGCTGCTTCTAAGTTGGTGTTAAGCGCCGTCTCTTCAATATCGCCGCCTTTTGTTGCACGAGCAGAGTTGATATCAATTGAGGTCAATGCTTCGGTTGGGTCGATAACAATAGAGCCACCAGAAGGCAAACGCACTTCACGCTGGAAAGCCGATTCGATTTGGCTTTCAATTTGGTAATGGCTAAATAGGGGTACTTCACCGTCGTATTTTTTTACACGACTCACGAAATCAGGACGCACCAAACGAATGTGCTCAAGGGCACGTTCATAAATTGTGTTGCTATCAATTAGAATTTCACCAATGTCACGACGCAGATAATCACGAATTGCGCGTACAATGACGTTGCTCTCTTGGTGAATAAGTAGCGGTGCAGGACGCAAATCGGAAGCCTGTTTGATTGCGCTCCAGTGATTGAGCAAAACGTTTAAGTCCCACTCTAGCTCTTCCGCACTTTTGCCCACACCTGCAGTGCGAACGATAAGGCCCATGCCTTGAGGAAGCTCTAAACTGCTCAATGCGGTTTTTAATTCGGTACGCTCATCGCCTTCGATACGGCGTGAAATACCACCGGCACGAGGATTGTTTGGCATAAGAACTAGGTAGCTACCAGCAAGAGAAATGAAAGTGGTCAACGCAGCGCCTTTGCTGCCTCGCTCTTCCTTTTCAACTTGGACAATAACTTCTTGGCCTTCTTTAAGCGCTTCTTTGATGTTTGGACGGCCTTGGTAAGTGTAGCCATCAGGGAAATATTCGCGGGCAATTTCTTTGAGGGGAAGGAAACCGTGACGTTCAGCGCCGTAATCAACAAATGCAGCTTCTAAACTCGGTTCAACACGGGTGATACGTCCTTTATAGATGTTCGCCTTTTTAGATTCATGCCCTGGACTTTCGATGTCTAGATCAAAAAGTCGTTGGCCATCAACCAGCGCGACACGCAACTCTTCTTTTTGAGTTGCGTTAATTAGCATTCTTTTCATTTAAAAATCTCGTTATCTTTCTTTAGTTTTGATTATTGGACTTGTTGCTGGGTTTCGTTTTCACGGTGCCAGATCCCATGACTAAAAGGTGCAGCCTCCCGGCTGGAGGGGATGCTCTAGGGCACTTCAGTTATCGCACGCACACGATTGCCTGCGATCCGCGTATTGGCGGAAAATACTCAACATGAAATGACGATGAGTAGAGCAACAAGATAGCTTCGCTCAATAGTGTCTTACGCCATGTGCAGCACATTGACGCTTAGCAGTCTACTCACTATTTTGCTCAAAAATGGACGGTAAAGAATAAAAAATCACCGAATCATTCATTGCAGCTGTGAACTATAGCAGTGACAGGTAAACACAGCAATCTGCTTTGTTATGAACAGGTCAAAAAAATGAGAATAGGTCTAAAAG